>NZ_DAIPZB010000013.1:0-94395 GCF_036782435.1 Pinisolibacter sp.
CACATTAAACGCATCAAATCAACATGATGGTCCAACCGCGCACAGGTCTCATCACATCGTTCGGCGCTGCTTCACATCTGACGCCAGAAGCGCTTCGCCGCCTTGCGCGCCCGGCGCGCCGCCCGCCACAGCCGCCACTGCCGGCGCCACTGCGGGCTCTCCCCCGGGCTGCGGTAGGGATCGAAGCCCGGTCGCTCCATGTGGCAGAGGCACAGGTCGACCAGCGACACCGGCAGGAAGGCCGGCGCCACCTCCGGCGGAATGGTGCGGATCAACCGGCGCGTCGCCTCGAGTTCCTCGCGCGCGCGGACGCGCAGTTCGGCGAGCACGGCGACGAGCGCCGGACCGCACTTGCCGGCCAGGACGTCGTCGCGGGAGAGGCCGTGGCGCGCCAGCACGTCGAGCGGCAGGAACACCTGTCCACGCGCCGCCTGCTGCGCGAGACCGCGCATCGTCATGGTCAGGCCGTAGGCGACGCCGGCATGGCCGGCCACCTCGTCGACGCCGAGATCCCGCCCGTCGGCGAGGACGCGTGCGGCGAGGCGGATGAGCGTCGCCGTAGTGTCGCGGCAATAGTCTTCGAGCGCCGCGAGATCCGGCATCGCCTCGTCGTAGAGATCGAAGATCCGCGCCTCGATCAAGCGCTCGAAGTCCTCGACCGGCAGCGAGAAGCGATCGATGGTGTCGAGAAGCGCCGCGGCGATCGGATGGGCCGCGCCCTCTTCGCGCCGCTCGCCCGTCAACATGTCGATCCACCATCGGGCGCGAATCTCGCCCGGCAGCGGGTCGGAGACGAGGTCGCGGATCCGGCCGATCTCGGCGGAGAAGGCATAGAGCGCATAGAGATGGCACCGCCGCTCCTCCGGTGCATAGAGACCGGCGAGCCAGCGGTCCTTGTCGAGCCGGCGCACGTGAGCTTCGACGAGGTCGTAGGCGGTCTCGAGGCGGCTCCCGGCGGGGACGTCGGCGGAGGACATGGCGGCATACATGGGGCGGCGACGGACTTCTTCCAGCGGCGGCGGACTTTCGCCGGTTTCCCCGTCGCACGATAGCCGGGAAGAACCCGCATCGCCGAGGCCCGGTTCCTCGCTCACTCGACCGCCAACAGCGCCGCCGCCACGCGCCGCCGTTCACCGAGCAGGATGTTCCAGGTCCGCACCGCCGCGCCGGTGGCCATCGGATCGGCTCTGACCCCGGCGGCGCGCAGATGCTCGCGAAGCGCGGCCGGCAGCGGCAGCAGTTCGCGCCCGGTGCCGACGAGCAGCATGTCGAAGGCCGCGGCCTCCGCCACCACCCGCTCGAACATCTCGGGCACGAGATCGGCCGCCGTCACCGCGCCCCAGGCCCACATGCCCGACGGCAACGCCAGGAGCGAGCCGCGATGGGCGAGACCGTCGAGTCCGACGAAGCGGAAGCCGCCCCGGCCGTAGCTCTCGATCTCCACCGGCCGCGGCAGGTGGGCGTCCGGGCGATCCGAGGTCATGGCACCGCTCCCGGCGATCAGGCGCCGGCCGGCGCCGCTTCGGCCTTGTCCTCGCCCTTGCCACCGCCGGCGCGCAGGTTGAGGAAGATGAGCGCCGGCGCCGAGACCACGATCGAGGAATAGGTGCCGATCACCACGCCGATCAGCATGGTGAAGTTGAAGCCGCGCAGCGCCTCGCCACCGAAGATGAGCAGCGCCGACACCGCCAGGAACACCGTGGTCGAGGTCCGGATGGTGCGCGCCAGGGTCTGATTGATCGACGCGTCGATCAACTCGGGGAGCGCCATCTTCTTGTACTTGCGCAGGTTCTCGCGGATGCGGTCATAGATGACGACGGTGTCGTTGAGCGAGAAGCCGACGATGGTCAGGATCGCCGCGATGACCGCGAGATCGAAGCCGATCCCGACGATCGACAACAGGCCGAGCGTCAGTACCACGTCGTGGATGGTGGTGACGACGGCACCGACGGCGAACTGCCATTCGAAGCGGAACCACAGATAGACCAGAACCAGGCCCAGCGACACCACCACCGCGATGAAGCCGTCGCGGCGCAGGTCGGCCGAGACGCGTGGGCCGACGGTCTCGACCTTGCGGTAGTCGTAGCCGTCGCCCATCACCGCCTTGATCTTGTCGACGCTCGCCTGCTGGGCGAGATCGCCGCCCTCCAGCTGACCGACGCGGATCAGCACGTCCTCGGGCGCCCCGATCCCCTGCACCTGCACCTCACCGATCTGCAGTTCGGAAAGCTCGGTGCGGATCTTGCCGAGATCCGCCGGACCCGCCTTCGAACGAACCTCGATCACCGTGCCGCCGACGAAGTCGATGCCGTAGTTGAGACCGATGATCGCCACCGACAGGAGCGACAGCGCCACCAGCGCCATCGACAGCGGGAACGTGATGAACCGAGCCCCCATGAAGGGGATCTTGGTGTTCTCGGGGATGAAACTGATGAGCTTCATCTCTCACCTTCTTGCCTGTGTCTGCGGACGCGTCCCGTCGAGCGGGGCGCGGCGGAGCGTCTACGTCAGATCGGAATGCGCGTCGGTCGCACCTTCTTCACCCACAGCGCCACGATGAGGCGGGTCACCGTGACCGCGGTGAACAGCGTCGTCAGGATGCCGATGCCGAGGGTCACCGCGAAGCCCTTGATCGGGCCCGTGCCGAGGAAGAACATGACGATCGCCGCGATCAGCGTCGTCAGGTTGGAGTCGACGATGGTGCCCAGCGCGCGCGAGAAGCCCGCGTCGATCGCCGAGATCGCCGACCGCCCGAGCTTCTGTTCCTCGCGAATGCGCTCGTAGATCAGCACGTTGGCGTCGACAGCCATGCCGATGGTGAGCACGATGCCACCGATGCCGGGCAACGTCAGCGTCGCCTGCAGCACCGACAGGATCGCCATGATCATCACCACGTTCAGCACCACGGCGATGTCGGCGAAGATGCCGAAGAGCCCGTAGTTGCCGATCATGTAGAGCACCACCAACCCCGTGCCGATGGCGACGGAGAGCTTGCCGGCGGCGATCGAGTCGGCGCCGAGGCCGGGGCCGACGGTGCGTTCCTCGACGATCGTCAGATCGGCCGGCAGCGCGCCGGCGCGCAGGAGCAGCGCCAGGTCGTTGGCGGCGCGGACGGTGAAATTGCCCGAGATCTGCCCCGACCCGCCGAGGATCGGTTCACGGATCACCGGATAGGAGATCACGTCCTTGTCGAGCACGATGGCGAAGGGGCGACCGACGTTCTGCTGACTGATCAACGCGAACTTCTGGGCGCCCGACGTGTTGAAGCGGAAGGTGACGATCGGCTCCGAGGTGCGGCTGTCGAAGCCGGCCTGGGCGTCGACCAGTTCCTCGCCCGTCAGCATGGCGCGACGCTGCACCAGCACCGGAACCGGCGGGTCCTCGTGGCTGTAGAGCACGTCGGTGTCGGCCGGACGCGTCCCCTCCAGCACCTGCGGCCCGCTCGCCTCGACCATGTGGAAGGTCAGCCGCGCCGTCTGGCGCAGGATGTCCTTCAACCGGTCGATGTCCTGGAGGCCCGGCACCTGGACGAGCAGGCGGTTGTCGCCCTGACGCGCGATGATCGGTTCGGTGGTGCCGAGCTGGTCGACGCGGCGGCGCACCACTTCCATCGACTGCTCGACGACGCGGCGACCGCGATACTCGAGACCGGCCTTGGTCAGGCTCAGGCGGAAGACGCCGCCCTCCTCCTTGGCGATCTCGACGTCGACGACGTTGGCGCCACCGAACAGGGCGTCGGACAGTTTCTGAGGAATGGTCTGCAGCTTCTTCTCGGCCTTTTCGACCTGCGCCGCATCGGTGATGCGCACCTGGACGGTGGTGCCGCCCTGCACGCCGAGGCCGGAATAGCCGATCTTGTCCTCGCGCAGCACCCGACGCATGTCGTCGCGCAGCACCTCCACCCGTTCCTTCACCATCGCGGCGGTGTCCACCTCGAGCAGCAGATGCGCACCGCCCTGGAGATCGAGGCCGAGGGTGAGCTGGCGATGCGGCAGCCAGCTCGGCAGGCCCGACAGCGTCTCGCGGGAGATGAAGTTGGGGATCACGAAGACCACCGACGCCACCATGGAGGCGACGATGAGCATGATCTTCCAGCGCGGGAAATGGAGCATCGGAACTCGTCCTCGGTCCTCGGATCCCCCGAGGGGCGCTGCCCGGATCCGGGCTGCGGGAAGGCGTGGCGGAAGGACGCCGGCAGACGCCGCCTCGCGGCGTCGGAGATTTCCGGCACACGCCGCTTCGCGGCGTCGGAGATATCCGGCCGACGCCGCGGGGCGGCGTCAGTCGTTGGCGGCGGCGGTTCCGGCCTTGGCCGGCTCGCCCTTGGAGCGCACCTCGCCCACCGTGGCACGCACGATCCGCGCCTTGACGCCCTCGGCGATCTCGATCTCGACCTCGGCGTCGGAGACGACCTTGGTCACCTTGGCGATGATGCCGCCGGAGGTGACGACGATGTCGCCGCGGCGCAGGTTCTTCACCATCTCCTCGTGCGCCTTCTGACGCTGGCGCTGCGGGCGGATGATCATCACCCACATGATCACCAGGATGAAGACGAAGGGCACCAGCGACATCAGAATGTCGCCGGTTCCGCCCGGAGCGGCGGCGGCACCTTGAGCGAAGGCGGGGGTCACGAACATCGAGGTCTCCTCGGGAGCGGCGGGTTCGCCCGAAACACGGCGGCCCGGAACACGGCGGTCGGTCTCATGTGGGCGTCGGAATCCGATACCGCAACGGGGTCCCGTCGCGGCGCGGGCGGACTATATCGAGTGACCGCCGCTTTGCAAACACGCGTGGTGAGCGCTCGTCGCCGCCGCCGAGCCGGCCGCGAACCGCCGCTTCACCCCCCGAGATCGCGCACCATACAGACCGCCGAGGCGGCACAGAGCGCCGCGAACTGCGCCGATCGGGCGATCTCCACCGGTGCGCTGTCGCGCTCGGCGCGATACCACCCGAGTCGATCGAACACCGGTCCGGCGTTTTCGGTCAGCAGCCAGAGGCGGCGGGCGCCCGCGGTACGCGCCAGATGCTCGAGCGCCGCGACGATGCGGATGGCGAGCCCCTTGCCGCGTTCGCTCGGGATCACCACCAGTGATCGCAACAAGCGGTCCGGCCCGGTGCCTTCCAGTCCGCAATGGGCGACGACGCGGCCGTCGTCGTCCTCCCAGGCGAAGAATCGTTGGTTCGCCCCGCCGAGATCGGCGACGACGAGTTTCTCGGCGACGAGCGCGGCACGGAAGCGGGAATCGGATGCGGGGATCTCACGCAGCATGGCGGCCTCCGGCGGGCGTTCTCGGCGACACCGCGACATGCTACATCGCGACATCCCGGCCGAACAGCGGAGCCTACGACGTGGCGGACACCACTTCTCCTTCCGATCTCGCGATCCTCGCCGCCAAGCTCGACGCGCTTGTCGCTCTCATCGCCCGTGCCGTGCCGCCGGCGCCGGTCGCCCCCGACTTCGACGCCGCCGACGCCTTCGTCTGGTCGGCCAAGGACCTGAGGCTCGCCCCGGTCGCACGGGTCAACCGGGTCGAGATGACGCTCCTGCAGGGCATCGACCTCGCCCGCGACCAGCTCGTCGGCAACACCGAGCGCTTCGCCCGCGGCCTGCCGGCCAACAACGCCCTGCTGTGGGGCGCCCGCGGCATGGGCAAGTCGTCGCTGGTCAAAGCGGCGCACGCCACCGTCAATCGGACGCTCGTCGCCGAGGGTCGGCCGCCGATGAAGCTGATCGAGATCCATCGCGAGGACATCGAGAGCCTGCCGGTGCTGCTCGGGCTTCTCTCCGGCACGTCCCTGCGCTTCGTCGTCTTCTGCGACGACCTCTCCTTCGACGCCGGCGACACCGCCTACAAGTCGCTGAAGGCGGTGCTCGAGGGCGGCATCGAGGGGCGGCCGGACAACGTCGTCTTCTACGCCACCTCGAACCGCCGCCATCTCATGCCGCGCGACATGATCGACAACGAGCGCTCGACCGCCATCAACCCGAGCGAGGCGACCGAGGAGAAGGTCTCCCTCTCCGACCGCTTCGGTCTGTGGCTCGGCTTCCACAAGTGTTCCCAGGACGACTATCTCGCCATGGTGCGCGGCTACGCCGCCCACTTCGGGCTCACGATCGACGACGCCGAACTGGTGCGCGACAGTCTCGAATGGGCGACCACCCGCGGCGCGCGCTCCGGCCGCACCGCCTGGCAATACGTGCAGGATCTGGCGGGACGCCTGGGGAAGACGCTCTGAGGCGAGCGCTCCCTCGGTGATCGCGCCGCCCCGGTGAAGGAGACTCCGATGTCGTGGATCGACCAGTTCCGCCTGCTGGCGCGTTACAACACCTGGATGAACACCCGCCTCTACGACGCCGCCGCCGGCCTGTCCCGCGAGGCGTTGACGGAGAACCGAGGCGCCTTCTTCGGCTCGATCCTCGGCACCTTCGAGCATCTGGTGGTCGGCGACACCCTGTGGCTGAAGCGATTCGCCGCCCATCCGGCCGCCGCCGCCCTCGCACCCGTCCTCGACCTGCCGACGCCCGCCTCGCTCGACGCGATCCAGTTCGGCGAGCTCGCGCCCCTGCGCGAGCGCCGCGACCTGCTCGACCGCTCGATCGAGGCCTTCGTCGCCGATCTCGACGATGCCGGCCTCGACCTTCCCCTCGCCTATCGCAGCACCAAGGGGCAGCCTTTCGTGAAGTCCTTCGGGCTGGTGCTCACCCACTTCTTCAATCACCAGACCCACCACCGCGGTCAGGCGACGACCTTGTTCTCGCAGGCCGGCATCGACGTCGGCGTCACCGACCTCCTGATGCTGGTCCCGGAAGTCGGCTGAGCGCTTCGCGTGCACCCACGCCCCGAAACGAAGACGACCCCGGACCGCTTGCGATCCGGGGTCGTCTCGTTCTGATCCCCCGACACCCGAGTGGCCTCCTCGGGTGTCGGGAGCTCGGGTCGCCTCAGTTGGAGGCGAGATAGGGTTTCGGATCGATCGCCTTCTGGCCCTTGCGCAGTTCGAAGTGGAGCTGCGGCTGGCTCACCGAGCCGGTGGCGCCGGCGCGGGCGATGATCTGGCCGCGCGAGATCTTCTCGCCGCGGTTGACCAGCAGTTCCGAGGCATGGGCGTAGGCGGTGACGTAGCCGTTCTTGTGGCGGACCAGCACGAGGTTGCCGTAACCTTTGAGCTCGTTGCCCGAATAGATGACCTCGCCGTCGTCGGCGGCCTTGACCGAGGTTCCCTCCGGCACCGCCAGATTGATGCCCTCGTTCTTCTCGCCGTTGGCCTTGGAGCCGTATTCGGAGATGACGCGACCGCGCACCGGCCAGCGGAACGAGCCCGGCGTCGCCGAACCCGACGGTTCCTCGACCGCCGGCTCACGGGCGACCGCGATGGTCTCGGCCGCCCTCTGATCGATCTTGGCGGTGGAGGACGGCGTCGGCGCCGAAGGCTTGATCGTCGCGGTCTTCACCGGCGCGGCCGGCGCCTGGGCCACCTCCTTGACCGGCGCGGCGGCGGGAGCTTCCGGCTGGGTCGCCTTGGCCGGAGCCTGCGACGTCTTGAGCATCAGCCTGGTGCCCGCCGGCAGGAGCAGATGCTGGCCCGGCTGCAGGCTCGACGACTTCAGATTGTTGCGCTCCTTCAGTGACTTCTCGCTAACGCCGTAGGTCTTGGCGACGGAGGCGAGCGTGTCGCCCTTCTTCACCGTGTAGTCGCCGACCAGCTTGACGCCGCCATGGTCCTGGGCGGGCGCGGCGGCGGACTTCGGGGTCGGCAGCGGCGCCGGGGTCGGCGCCTTGGGCGCCGCCGGCACCGACGCGGTGGTCATCGGCTTCGACGTCGGGATCTGGCGCACCTGCTGCGCCGGAGCCGGCGCGGCCACCGGGGCGGGGGCGGGAGCGGACGCCTGGACCGGACCGGCGGCGATCGGCGCCGGCGTCGGCTGGCTCGCCGAATAGACCGGCAACAGCACGCGCTGGCCCGGCTGGAGCATTCCCGGACCCGAGAAGCCGTTGGTCTGGGCGATGGCATTGGCCGGCACGCCGTAACGGCGCGACAGGCTGTCGACCGTGTCGCCGTGCTGGGCGGTGACATAGGTTCCGCCGACCGCCGTCCATCCGCCGGCCGCGGCGACGCGCGGCGCCTGCGGCGCGGGAGTCTGGACGGCATAGGACTGAACCGGCGGCGGAGCGAGATCCTGGCGGGCGACCGGCTGCGCCGTCGGCGCGATCGAACCGGTCGTCTCGACGTTGCGCCAGCCACCGGCCGGCGCCCGGCTCGGCTGGCCATAGGCGGGCTGGCCATAGGCGGGCTGACCGTAGGCCGGTTGCGGCTGCCCCTGCCCGAGGATGGCGCGCTGGTTCGGCGTCGAACCGGTGTAGACCGGATCACCGCCGAAGCGTCCCGTATCGTTGGAACACCCGCCCACGGCGGCCGCCGCGAAGACGATCAACGCCACTCGGGACACATTGCGAGACCGCAGATCGAGGTTCGGAACACGCATCGCAACACTCACGCCGTTCGAGGCGACAACTCGCCCATTCACTTGCCTCCCATTGAAGCGCTCGTAACGTTGACAAACGCTTAAGCGACGCGCCGGATCGGTGAATTTCCTGTCGCAGACGATGTCGAGGACCGTCGTGAACGTTCGACGCGGCGGCGGTTTTCCGCCGTGGATGCCGCCTTCGCCGATCGCCGGCGGCGGATCGACATGGTTGACGACGGCGCATCCGTCGGGCGGCCGGCGCGGCGAAACTGGTGAACGGAGGACGGCCTCGAAGCCGGCGACGAAACACCTCGATCTCGGTGGACGACCACCGAACCGCGAGGCGAGCATGCCGAAGGAACGTGGTCAGAGCGCGGCGGCGCGTCCGGCGACCAGCGCGATGCGGCGCACCTCGCCGACCGGCTCGATGTCGAGCCCCTTGTCGCGACGCACATAGCGCGTCAGCACCTGGGGTCGTCCGGCGACGCCGACCGCGGCGATCAACACGCCCTGCGGCGCTAGTTGATCGAGCAGCGCCCGCGGCGGCACCTCGATCGCCCCGTCGACGACGATGCGATGGAACGGCGCGTTGCGGGCGAAGCCCTCGAAACCGTCGTGGACCGAGGCGACGACATTGTCGAGATGCAGCGTGGCGAAACGCTCGGCCGCCAGTTCACCGAGGGTGCGGAAGCGCTCCACCGTGTAGACCTTGGCGGCGAGCGACGCGATGAGCGCCGTGCCGTAGCCCGACCCGGTGCCGATCTCGAGGACGCGATGGTCGGGGGCGATGCCGGCGGCCTGATACATGAAGGCGAGCGCCGAAGGCGCGTCGATGGTCTGGCCGCACTCGATCGCCACCGGCCGGTCTTCCAGCGCCTTGGCCTGCCACTCCGCCGAGACGAAAAGCGAGCGCGGAATCTGCTCGACCGCCGCCAGGATACGGCGATCGTGCACCCCCTTCTGCGACAGCGCCAGGACGAGACGGGCGAGCGCGATGCGGTCGGTTTCGGCCAGCGAGATCTCGGCGCGGCGCAGCGGCGCGGCGAAACGACCAGCCATCGAGGAACCTCCGACACACGGCGACGCGGAAAGCCGACGACTAGCCCGCCAATGGTTGGCGTTCGGTTACCGCTCGCCGCCCCGCGACGCATCGCCGCCATGCGTCCGCCGCGGCGCAGGGCCACCGACGCTCCGCGATCGATCAGCGGAAGGCGTGGGTGAAGGACTGGCGCGTGCCGTGGTCGGTCAGGTCGAGGCGCAGCGGCGTCACCGAGACGAAGCCCTCCGCCAGCGCCGCCAGATCGGTACCGCCCGCCGGCTGCGTCGCCTGCGGCCGATAGGAGATCCAGTAGTAGGGGTTGCCGCGGCCGTCGACGCGCGGCTCGACCCCGATGGTGGCGTCGTTGCGCGCCCCTTGGGTGGTCACCGCGATGCCGGCGACCGCCTTGGCGGCACGCGCCGGGAAGTTGACGTTGGCGAGCGTCCCGACCGGCATCCCCACCTCGAGCAGGCGCGAGATCACCGCCGGACCGTGCTCCTCGGCCGTCGCCCAGGGCACTTCCGCCCCCTCCGCCCAGCCGTAGGCCTGCGACAGCGCCACCGACGGCACGCCGAGCAGCGTCCCTTCCATCGCCGCGGCGATGGTGCCCGAATAGGTGACGTCGTCGGCGACGTTGGCGCCGCGATTGACGCCGGAGAGCACGAGGTCGGGCTTCATGTCGAGGATGTGGCGCACGCCCATGATGACGCAATCGGTCGGCGTGCCGCGCACCGCGAAGTGGCGATCGGAGATCTTGCGGAGCCGCAGCGGATCGGAGAGCGACAGGGAATGTGCCTTGCCCGACTGGTCGGTCTCCGGCGCCACCACCCAGACGTCGTCGGTGAGCTCTCGGGCGATGCGTTCGAGCACCCGCAGGCCGTGCGCGTGGATACCGTCGTCGTTGGTGATGAGAATCCGCATCGCCGCCTCCCGGGGAATGCGTCCGGGGTAGCATGGCGGCGGAAAGCGGGGCAAGCGGACGGGGCGTCGCGCGCCCTCAGATCCAGAGGATCGGCTCGTCTTCGCCGACGCCGGCGCGCAGATCGCGCAGTCGGCGGGCGGCGCCGAGCGCCGCCGCGGTCGCGCTCACCGCGACGACCAGCCAGAACCAGGTGGCGAACCCGCCCCGGCTCTCGAAACCCTGGATCTCGGCGGCGACCGCACGCCAGGCGTCGGCGACGAGACCACCGGTGGCGGCGACGGCGAGGAGGCCGGAGACGATCAACGTCACCATCGCGGCGATTCGTTCGGAAGATGATCCCATGATGCGCTCCTCCCGGGCGGGAGCCGGGCGCTCGGATCGGCGACGCGGCGGCGCGACGCGGCTCCGGTGCGGATCGGCTCAGTGGCGGGTCATCCATTCGCGCGCCTGGCGCTGCGCCTCGGCGATCTCGGCGGCGGACATCTCCTGCGAGATCTCCTGACGCCAGCGCGCCGCTTCGGCGTTGCCCTGCGCGGCGGCGAGGTTGAACCACTTGTGCGCGGCGATCATGTCGGCGGCGACGCCGCGGCCGATCGAATGATCCACCCCCATCCGGAAGAACACGTCGGCGGTGATGGCCTGATGGCCCATCGCGGCGACTTCGGCGCTGTTGATCTCGAAACGGGCCATCGAACTCTCCCACATCCTGTAGACTTTTCGTCCCGCCGGATCAGCGTATTCGTCCGGCCTCCATGTGGAAATACTGCCGCCGATCATTAAAACTCGAGTAAAATATGATGCTTAACCAACGGTCTCCGAATCGAAAACGAATGGTGTATTCAATCTTCGATTCACCTTTCCAGTCCGATTCCGGCAATGAAATCAAGGATGACGCAAGGGAGCCCCGGAATGCGCGGCAAGAAACGATTCACCGCGAATCCCGAGGCTCTCTTTCGAAGCGCCGATTCGTCTCGACGAGATCTCAGCGCGCCCGTTGGCCGAACAGCACTTTCTTAGCCGCCTCGTCGTTGGAGAGATCGGTCCGCATCTCACCCGCCAGCGCCAAGCCCCGCGCCACCGCCGGGCGAGCCAGCATGCGATCGAACCAGGCGCCGAAATTCGGGAATTCGGCGCGATCGATGCCCTGCTTCTCCCAGCCGGTCGACCAGCCGATGGTGGCGATGTCGGCGATCGAATAGTCGCCGGCGATGAAGTCGCGGCCCTCGAGGCGCTTGTTCAACACACCGTAGAGGCGATGTGTCTCGTTGCGGTAGCGGTCGATGGCGTAGGGGATCTTCTCCGGCGCGTAGAGGGCGAAGTGGTGGTTCTGTCCGAGCATCGGCCCGAACCCGCCCATCTGCCACATCAGCCATTCCTCGACCTGCACTCGGGCGCGTTCCTCCTGCGGATAGAACTTTCCGTACTTGCGGCCGAGATAGAGCAGGATGGCGCCGGACTCGAACACCGAGATCGGCTCGCCCCCCGGTCCGTCCGGATCGACGATCGCCGGCATCTTGTTGTTGGGCGAGATCTCCAGGAAGGCCGGGTCGAACTGGTCGCCCTTGCGGATGTCGATCGGGATCACCTCGTAGGGCACCCCCAGTTCCTCGAGCATGATCGAGATCTTCCAGCCGTTGGGGGTCGGCCAGTAGTAGAGGCGAATGGGAGCGGGCATGGGTGGGTCTCCGCGGACGTCTGGGCGATCGCTCGGTCTCCCGGCGAAGCCGAGAACCGCCGTCCGTCGCGGGCGGCATCGAGCGTTCCTCGAAGATGGGGCCGACGCTCATCCCGGTCCAGAGGTCCGGTCGCCGTCAGCCGCGATCGAGCGGCAGTTTGAAGCCGACGTGACTTTTCGTGAAGCCGACGCGTTCGTAGAAGCGGTGCGCATCGAGCCGCGCCGCGTTCGAGGTGAGTTCGACGACACCGGCGCCGCCGGCGCGCGCCTCTTCGACGAGGAAGGCGATGAGCTTCGCCCCGATGCCGAGCCCGCGCCGATCGGCGACGACCTGCACCGCCTCGACGATCGCCCGCCGCCGTCCGCGATGCGGCAGGGCCGTGACGAAGGTGAGCTGCGCCGTCGCCACCACCCGCCCGTCGGTCTCGCCGACGAAGAGGCGATCCGACGGCGAGGCGAGGATCGTCTCCATCGCCGCCGCATAAGCCGGTCGCGCGTCGGGGTCGGTGGTGTCGCCGTGCCCGCCGAGCGCATCGGCGGCGAAGAGGACGATCAGCGCGTCGAGATCGTCGCGGCGGGCCCGGCGAAAGATCGGATCGCTCGTCTCCATCACCCGTCGCGCACCCTCACTCGATGCCGCCGGGCGGCATCGGCGGCGCCTCGTGAACGAGCAGGATGTCGACCCGCCGGTTGGCGGCGAGCATCGGCTCGTTGGGGAAGAGCGGCTCGACGTCGGCCTTGCCGACCACCCCGTCGAACCGGTCCGACGACACGCCGTACCCCGCCAGGATCTCCTCGACCGCCACCGCACGCCCCGACGACAGATCCCAGGGCGACGGCCCCCGCCCCGCCCAGCGCGTACCGCCGGCGGTGTGGCCGGTGACTCGCAGCCGATGCGGCAGCCGCGCCAGCGCCGGTGCGAGTTTGGCCAGGATGGCTCGGGTGAACTCGTAGGGTTGCTTGGAGCTCTCCGGGAACATCGAGCGACCGTCCTGGTCGACGATGCGGACGTTGAGCCCCTCTTCCGTCTCCTCGAACATCACGTGCTTGGAGACTTCCGAGATCTCCGGCATGTCCTGCAGCGCCTGCCTGAGCGAGGCGGCGGCGGTGAGGAACTGCCTCGGCTTCTCCTGGTTCGCCTGCTCGAAATCGTGGGTGTTGGCCTCGGGCCCCTGCTTGGAGTGGCTGTCGTTCCGGGTCGCCGAGGTCTCGGCGTCGAGCTTCTTGTCGACAGGACCGGAGGCCTTGATGAACCGGCGCACCGGCAAGCCGTCACGCTCGATCATGCCGGCGGTGCGCGGGATCGGTTGCACGCCGAAGGCGTCCTTGAGCGAACCGGAGGCGTCGGCGAGCTTCTGCTTGTCCTGACTGGCCGAGGCGAGCAGCATGACGAAGAAGGCCATCAGCAGCGCCATCAGGTCGGCGAAGGTGATGACCCAGGCGCCACCGTGTCCGCCGCCGCCGCCGTGTCCCTTCTTCTTCGCCATCGCTCAGGGTCCCCCGCCTCAGGCGGCCTCTTCCATCGCGGCGCGATGCTTGTTGGGCAGGTACGAGATCAGCATGTCGCGGATCACCGCCGGGCTCTTGTTCTCCCGGATCATCAACACACCGTCGATGACGAGGGTGAAGTTGACGTTCTCCTCCAGCGCCTTGATCTGCAGCTTGTCGGCGATCGGCAGGGCGACGACGTTGGCCATGACCGCGCCGTAGAGCGTGGTGAGCAGCGCCACCGCCATACCCGGTCCGATCTTCTTGGGATCGTCCATGTGGGCGAACATCGAGATGAGACCGATGATGGTGCCGACCATGCCCATGCCCGGCGCCGCATTGCCCATGAAGTTGAAGAGCTTGTTGGCGTCCTCCAGGCGTTCGATGTGCAGATCGCGCTCGCGTTCCAATGTCTCGCGGATGATGTGGAGATCGAAGCCGTCGGCGATCATCCGCATGCCCTTGGCGAGAAACTCGTCCTCGATCTCCACCGCCTCG
This sequence comes from Pinisolibacter sp., assembly GCF_036782435.1. NCBI lineage: Bacteria > Pseudomonadati > Pseudomonadota > Alphaproteobacteria > Hyphomicrobiales > Ancalomicrobiaceae > Pinisolibacter > Pinisolibacter sp. The sequence goes on from NZ_DAIPZB010000013.1 coordinate 14,090, forward strand.
AGACCGAGCGGCCCCTGTTTGCGGACGATGTCGGCGAGCTCGGCGATCTTCTCGATCATGTCGCGCGCCGAGACGTGGTGATTGAAGGCCACCGCCTTGAGGCCGGTGCCCATGGCGGCGAGAAAGCCACCCATGGTGAAGCGCGCCATGGTGGTGACGAGCGCACCGACGATGACGACGTTGGTGGCCAGAAGGTCCATGAACATGGAGAGCTTGGAGCCCTCCAGGAAGATGGCGACGACCAGAACGCCGAAGCCGCCACCGATGCCGAGAAACGTCGCGATGTCCATGGGTCACTCGCTCACAGACGGCCGGTCCCCACGGACCGGGGCCTGCCTCGCAGCGAAGTGTCGACGAACAAAGGTAAGGAAGGGTTACCGCGAGGCGGTCGACGTTGACCATGTTCGACGAGGAGGCGGTGCGGTCGACGCGGGTGGAGACCGCTCAGAAGAGGCGGGGGTCCCAGACGAGTGGCTGTGGCGGCGAGGCCGTCATTCGGGCGAAATCGGGATGATCCTGGTTGATCACCCAAACGTGGTCCTCGGCGGCTGCGACTGAGGGAACGCGGAGAATCGCGGTTCGACCGGACGAGAACCAATCATCACCGATCGATTGGGAGACGTCTGTGGCCGTCGGATGATCCCATCCCGGCGGCAATGCGTGTCTCTCGATGGTGGTGACGGCGATATCGTCGGGAACTTCGATCGAGATCCGGGTATGGTTGGTCGGAGGCGAAGCACGTCCGACGTGAACCAACGTCTCGAGTTGGGCAGCTGCGAGGGAAGAGGCACAATAGATAGCTCGAGATCCAGCGCTGTTCCACCGACCACCGTGCAGCATGGCACCGGTGCCGTCGAACAGGGGATAGAGAGACGAGCCGATCCGGTAGAGGCGCATGTAGCTTCCCCTCCAACCAAGAGCGAGATCACTCATCTCTTGGAAGTAACGAAAACAACTGCTTTGCACATGGCCAATTATCCTAGCTGAATAGGCGCTGCGAATCCCATAGAGGGGCATTATCGTCGCTCAACAGCAAAGATCGTCAACCCAGGTCTTTCCGCACCCAACAAGCCTTTGTTTTAATTAAAAGATGAGCGCATCTACGACACTCGGCCAAGCCGCATAACTAAGCGCCCGCATAACGGTTTCCTATTCGATCTCTGAGCGCCGGCAATTTACGGAACACTCCCCGGCATCTTTCTTGCCACCGAGTAGGCTCGCCATGTTTATTTCAAGCCGGCAGCCCATAGGCGATCGCGTTGAGGATCTCCTCGACCTCGCGCCCACCGATGTCGGTGACGAGGCATTCGAGCGGCGTACGGTCGTGGAGACGAGCGTGAGCCTTGGTGAGAAACTCGGTCGCCCTTTGCGGTGAACCGAAGACCTTGGTCGCCATGGCGACGAGCCGGGCGACACGCCCTGCCCTTTCGCCTTCGGTCGGAGTCAGCACGTCGAGGCCCGCGGCCCGCGCGCGACGGCGCACCACCGAACGGACAGGAGATGCCTTGCGTCCTCCGGTCGGCGGCAGGCGAGTCTCGAGGGCGTCGAGTGCCCCGAAGGGCAACCCGGCCCGCACGACGTCGTCTAGATCACCGAGATCGCGCACGGTTCGCCCGAGTACGGCCGGCCCACCGAGCACGTCGGCGATCTCTTTCGGTCTGACGAGCATCTCACGCACCTCCGACCAGGATCATCCGGCACGATCTCGGTGAACGCAAGCTCACTCCAGCCCGAGCTTCGCCTTGAGGATCTCGTTGACCGCCTGCGGGTTGGCCTTGCCGCCGGTCTGCTTCATCACCTGACCGACGAACCAGCCGGCGAGCGTCGGCTTGGCCTTGGCCTGCTCGACCTTGTCGGGGTTCGCGGCGATCACCGCGTCGATCGCTTTTTCTATGGCGCCGGTGTCGGTGACCTGCTCGAGGCCGCGGCTCTCGACGAGTTGCTTGGGATCGCCGCCCTCGGTCCAGACGATCTCGAACAGATCCTTGGCGATCTTGCCGGAGATGGTGCCGTCCTCGATCAGGTCGATGATGGCGCCCAGCTGCGCCGCCGAGACCGGGCTCGCATCGATGCCCTTGCCTTCCTTGTTCAGGCGGCCGAAGAGCTCGTTGATCACCCAGTTCGCCGCCGTCTTGGCGTTGCGGCCCTTGGCCACCTCCTCGAAGAAGTCGGCCGAAGCGCGCTCCAGCGTCAGCACCATGGCGTCGTAGGGCGTGACACCGTAGTCGGCGACGAAGCGCGCCTTCTTGGCGTCGGGAAGCTCCGGCAGGCCGGACTTCAGCGCGTCGACGTAGGCCTGATCGAACTCCAGCGGCAGCAGGTCCGGATCGGGGAAATAGCGATAGTCGTGCGCCTCCTCCTTCGACCGCATCGAGCGGGTCTCGCCCTTGCCGGGATCGAAGAGGCGGGTTTCCTGCTTGATGGAGCCGCCGTCCTCGATGATGCCGATCTGGCGGCGCGCCTCGTAGTCGATCGCCTGACCGACGAAGCGGATCGAGTTGACGTTCTTGATCTCGCAGCGGGTGCCGAGCGCGCCGCCGGGCTTGCGCACCGAGACGTTGACGTCGGCGCGCATGTTGCCCTTGTCCATGTCGCCGTCGCAGGTGCCGAGATAGCGCAGGATGGTGCGGAGCTTGCCGAGATAGGCCTTGGCCTCGTCGGCCGAGCGCATGTCGGGCTTCGACACGATCTCCATCAGCGCCACGCCGGAGCGGTTCAGGTCGACGAAAGTGGAGGTGGGCGACAGGTCGTGGATCGACTTGCCGGCGTCCTGTTCGAGGTGCAGACGCTCGACCCCGACCTCGACGGTCTCGCCGCCCTCCATGTCGAGGTGCACGGTGCCCTCGCCGACGATCGGGCTCTTGAACTGCGAGATCTGATAGCCCTGCGGCAGATCGGGATAGAAATAGTTCTTCCGATCGAACACGGACTTCAAGTTGATCTGCGCCTCGAGGCCGAGGCCGGTGCGGATCGCCTGTTTGACGCATTCCTCGTTGATCACCGGCAGCATGCCCGGCATCGCCGCGTCGACGAGGGAGACGTGGTCGTTCGGCGCGCCGCCGAAGGCGGTCGAGGCGCCGGAGAACAGCTTGGCGTTCGAGGCGACCTGGGCGTGAACCTCCATGCCGATGACGACTTCCCAGTCGCCGGTCGCGCCCTTGACGAACTGCGACGGCTTGGCGGTGCGAGCTGCGATGGTCATGACTTCCCTCGAACGGACGTACGGAACGCTGCTCCTTGGGTAGAGCGGATCGCCGGCTCGTTCAAGCCGGAACGGACGTCTCCACCGCGTTGAGATGCACCCGTGTCGAGCACTCGTCATGCCGTGGACGAGTGACGACGGCTGCCCGACTTCGAAATCGCGGTGGCGTCCGAGGCCCGTTCCGCTCCCCGGGCTCCGGGGCCGTCGCCCGAGTCGACAGGCCCGCGAGCCACATCCTTTGAAAACATGAAATTGATTGTGCAACCCGATTTCTCGCGTGCAGAGTGTCGTTCGTCCCGAGGGACCTGTTCATACAAAAGATGTCGGGAGGACCAATTCCATGAACAAGCCGACCGCATTCGATCTACCGAACCTGTCGTTCGTGGGAACACCGCTCGAGCAGGCCCGTGGCCTCCTGAGAACGGTTCGTCGCGGCGGCGATGTCGATGACGCTCCCGCCGTGTTGCCCACGGTTCTCGAACGGCTCATGTCCCCATCCGCGCCGGGCCTCCCGACGCGCGAGCAATTGGCGACTTACCTGGAAACCGAAAGTGTCGACCAAGCCGACGTCGGAGGTTCGGTGTTCGATCCGGTGTCCCGCGCCGACACCAACAATCCGGCGGCCCGTCAAGCGCTCTACTTCGTCATCCACGATACGAGTTGGAAGCTCGGCCCGGGAAAGAACTTCGACAATGTCGACATCGACGGCGAGGGGTGGAAGGGAAACGATCTCTCATCCTTCCCTGACAAATTGACCCATATCTACATAAATCGACTGGGTGGAACTCGGACCGACAGATTGTACACGACACCTTGGCGGGCGACCAAATTCGAGACGAAGCCGAATCATAAGCTCTTCAGAGGACTTTTCCTGCACCATGAGCTCGTCCAACCGCGTATGGGACCGGGAAGTTCCGACATCGACTCGCCCGTCCCCGGTTTCACGGATGCGCAATACCGAACTCTCGCGCTCCTCTACGTCGTCGCCTCGGTGAGGCGAGGCAGTTGGCTCATCCCGGCTTTCCATTGTGTTCTGGATATCGGTTTCGGCGATCACGACGACCCCCAGCATTTCGATCTGGAAAGCTGGGGAGCGAAGATCGAGGAAATCCTCTCGACGTTCGGCGTCGATCTGGTCGCGCTTTCGATGCCCGTCGTCGAAGTGCAACCTCTGTCGTTCATCGCCCACGTGACCGACGCGGCGACGAAACCGTTCCGCACCGCCCCCGCCAAGTCGCAGACCAAAGACGGGACGGGAGGTTCGAGCACGACCGGACTCACCGGAACGATCACCGAGACCGCAGACGGTTCCGACATCGTTGCCGAAGAGACCCTGTCGGCGCGACGGGACGGCAAATCTCTCGGCGATCCTCGCATCGCCAGACAGGCGCGGTCTCGCAGGGGCGGCAGCACGTCCGTATCACAGGAAGGTTACTGCTGGAGAGATCGCTCGCTCCCCGATGCCGAACTCCTCGAAGATCGGGATGAGCCGCAGGAGGGCAACGGCGTGTTCTCCGGAAAAGCGACGTATTTCGGGAAGGGTGACGACATGGACGAGGGAACCGGAACTCCGGCATTCAAACTCGTTCAGACCAACAGCAGTGTCTTCGGCGTTTCACTTCGCCGCGAGAGGTTGATCGCCGAAGGGTTGGCCAAGGATGTCGACGGTATACTGAAGGCGACCGAGCGAGGCCTGACGACGCTCGTCGAAGTCTACTACCCCAAGACCCGCCGGCTCGCTCGCCTTCCACTCGTCGACGTCGGGCCCGGGAGTGCCGGCGGTGCGGCCACAGCCGTCGCCGACCTCACGGTCGCGGCGACGGCGTTCCTGCAGAAACGCTCCGAAGACGATATCTCCAAGCTCGCGAACATCAACGTCGTGATCCGGGTTCCTCCGGCATGACCGAGAACTTCGCGGCGCAGGATCTGCTCGTCCGCCGGGCACGGTGCGCTGCCGCGAGCCGATGAATCGGCCGGACTCGGCATCGATCGACGGCCCGTTCGAGAACCTCGGCGCGGTGCGGCTGAGAACAGCTTCACCGCGCCGACTTCAGGTTCGGCAGGAACACCGTGAGGATGCCGATCGCCGGGAGCCAGGCGGCGATCTGGTAGACGGTGGTGATCGAGGTGCGATCACCGATCTCGCCGAGCGCCGCCGCGCCCAGACCGCCGAAGCCGAAGGCCATGCCGAAGAACAGGCCGGCAATGAGACCGACGCGTCCCGGCACCAGTTCCTGGGCGAAGACCAGGATGGCCGAGAAGGCCGACGACATGATCAGCCCGATCGCCACCGACAGAACCGCCGTCATGAAGAGCCCGACGTGCGGCAGGGCGAGCGAGAACGGCAGGACGCCGAGGATCGACACCCAGATCACCGCCTTGCGCCCGATGCGGTCGCCGACCGGACCGCCGACCAGCGTGCCGAGCGCCGCGGCGAAGAGGAAGAGGAAGAGATAGAGCTGCGCCTCGCGCACGCTCACATGGAACGTGTCGATCAGGTAGAAGGTGTAGAAGCTGGAGATCGAGGCGAGATAGACGTTCTTCGAGAAGACGAGCGCCATCAGCACCACGATCGAGCGCACCACCACGGCCCGCGGCAACCCGCTCGTCGGCCGCGCCGCGCCCACCGGCCGCGCCTTGCGCCTCTCCCGCCCCCACACGCCGACGCGGGTGAGCAGCGTGATGCCGATCAGCGCCAGCCCGGCGAACCACGCCACCGACGCCCGCCCGAACGGCAGCACCACGAAGGTGGCGAGCAGCGGCCCGAGCGCCGACCCGGAATTGCCGCCGACCTGGAACAGCGACTGGGCGAGCCCGTGCCGCCCGCCCGAGGCGAGCCGCGCCATGCGCGACGACTCGGGGTGGAACACCGCCGATCCCGTGCCGATCAGCCCGACGGCGACGAGCAGAATCGCGAAGCTCGGCGCCACCGACAGGAGCAGCAGCCCGATCAGCGTCGAGCCCATGCCGAAGGCGAGGCTGAACGGCATCGGATGGCGATCGGTGAAGATGCCGACGAGCGGCTGCAACACCGAGGCGGTCACCTGGAAACACAGGGTGACGAGGCCGATCTGGCCGTAGTCGAGCGCGAAGCTCTCTTTGAGGATCGGATAGGACGCCGCGATGACCGACTGCATCGTGTCGTTGAGCATGTGCGCCACCGACAGCATGACGAGGATCGACCAGGTCGTCCCCTCCTCGGCGGCCCGGGTCATCGGCGAAACATCGGCGGCGGCGGTCATGCGGGGGCTCCTGGCCGGCCCCGAGGGGCCGAACGGCGATCGAATCCCGCAGTTTCCGGGGAAAAGCGGGCCGCACACTGTGATGTCGGACGGCGGCTACGTAAAGCTACGTGGAATGCAGGGGAGATCGGCGGAAAACGCGGGAGGGAGGGCGCTCGATCGGACGGTCCTCCCCCGCGTGGGAGGTTTCCATGCATCGAACATATGCGGTCGCAGCTTCACGATTGCCTCGAGAGATGTCGAAGCAAAGCCCATCATCCCCGGCCGGAGCGAAGCGGAGGGGAAGGGGATCCATCGACCTCTCAGAAAGCTGATGGGCCCATGGATCCCCTTCCCTCGCGCGTCGCGCTCGCCGGGGATGACGGCTGAATTCGGGGCAACGGTATCGACAAATCGGAAATCTGACGAAGTGCGAGAAAGACCTCGAGGATCACCCCCTCACCGCGGCAGGTCGTCGCCGCCCCGGCCCTTCCAGACCTTCTCGATCGCCGCGTCGCTCTTGCCGGCGATGCAGTCGCGGGCGACGAACAACGACTTCTCGATCAGCGCATGGTGCTCCACCCCGCGCCCGCCGGTGAGGATCTGCGTGACGTGGCCGCCCGCGGCCTCGATCGCCCCGACCCAAGGGGTCTGGAACTTCGCCGGCACCGCCGTGTCGGCCGGGTCGGTGAGAAGGAAGAGCCGCGTCGGATCGGCGCCCGCGGTCCGCGCCGCCACCTGCGGCACCTGCGCCATCGGGTCGAGATGGGCGCGCTTGCCGACCGTGCGGAACGAGATGCCGTAGGCGGCGGTGAAGCGGCGGAAGTCGAGCGGACCGGAGGCGATCACCGCGCAGCCGATGTCGTCGCGGGCGGCGACCAGCGCCGGCACCAACATCGCCCCACCCGACTGGCCGGCGAGATGGAAGCCGATCGCCCCTTCTCGTGCTTTGATGGCGTCGAGGGCCTTCTTGGTCACCTCGGCCTCCAGCGCCGTGCGCCGATCGCCGTGCCAACCCGACGACCCGGTCATGCCCATGCGGCCGAAATAGATGACCGGCGTACCCAGCCGCTCGCCCCACACCCGCGAGGCGATGTCGATGAATTCCGGCGCCTGGGTGAGATAGCCCGGCTCGACCTCGCGCTGGCCGGTCTTCGACAGACCGAGCACGTCGCCGGTGAAGAAGACGACCGCCGCCCTGCCCTTCGCCGAACCGTGGAGGTAGTACCGGACGCAGATGCCGTCGCCGAAAGCTTCGACGAAGACGGCCTTCGGCAGCTTCGCGCATTGTTCACGCGAAACTTTCGTTCCCTCGATCACATCCTTGGCGGAAAACGTCTTCACGCCAGCGGGAAGGCCCTGAGCCATGGCTTGGACGGTGACCAGGAAAGCGAAGGCGGCGGCGGCGACGCCGAGAACTCGGCGCAACGTTTCGGAGAAAGCCGACGCCCCATCGTTCCCTCCCCCTCGAGGGGGGAGAGAACCGGAGGAGAGCGTCCTCGTGGAACGATCTCCGGTCGAAGGGGCGGTCGCCGCTCGGCTCGGCGTCGTCACCACCACGCCTCGGGGGTGAAGCGGCCGGCGGCGCGTTCGATGACTTCGCCGACCTGGAACAGCGTCTCCTCCTCGAAGGGACGGCCGATCAGCTGCAGCCCGAGCGGCAGGCCCTTGGCGTCGAGGCCGCCCGGCACGACCATGCCCGGCAGGCCGGCCATGTTCACCGTCACGGTGAAGATGTCGTTGAGGTACATCTCGACCGGATCGCCGCCCGACTTCTCGCCGATGCCGAAGGCCGACGACGGCGTCGCCGGGGTCAGCACCGCGTCGACGCCGGCCTGGAAGGCGATGTCGAAGTCGCGCTTGATCAGGGTGCGCACCTTCTGGGCGCGGACGTAATAGGCGTCGTAGTAGCCGGCGGAGAGCACGTAGGTGCCGATCATGATGCGCCGGCGCACCTCCGAGCCGAAGCCGGCGGCGCGAGTCAGCTCGTAGGTGTCGGTGATGTCGTCGCCCGGCACGCGCAGGCCGTAGCGGATGCCGTCGTAACGGGCGAGGTTCGACGAGGCCTCCGCCGGCGCGACGATGTAATAGGCCGGCAGGGCGTACTTGGTGTGCGGCAGCGAGATCTCGCGGATCTCCGCGCCGGCCTCGCGCAGCCAGGCGATGCCCTGTTGCCACAGCGCCTCGATCTCCGCCGGCATGCCGTCGACGCGATATTCCTTCGGGATGCCGATGACCTTGCCCTTGATCGAGCGGCCGACCGCCGCCTCGTAGTCCGGCACCGGCAGATCGACCGAAGTCGTGTCCTTCGGGTCGACCGAGGCCATCGACTTCAAGAGGATCGCCGTGTCGCGCACCGTGCGGGCGAAGGGACCGGCCTGATCGAGCGACGAGGCGAAGGCGACGATGCCCCAGCGCGAGCAACGGCCGTAGGTCGGCTTGATGCCGACGGTGCCGGTGAAGGCCGCCGGCTGGCGGATCGAGCCGCCGGTGTCGGTGCCGGTGGCGCCGACGCACAGCCGCGCCGCGACCGCGGCCGACGAACCGCCGGAGGAGCCGCCGGGGACGAGCGGCGTCGGGTCGATCGAGCCGTCGGGGCTCTTGCGCCGCCACGGATTGACGACGTCGCCGAAGCACGAGGTCTCGTTCGACGAGCCCATGGCGAACTCGTCGTTGTTGAGCTTGCCGAGCAGCACCGCGCCGTCGGCCCACAGGTTCGTCGTCACCGTCGATTCGTAGGGCGGGACGAAACCGTCGAGGATCTTCGAGCAGGCGGTCGTGCGCACGCCCTCGGTGCAGTAGAGGTCCTTGATGCCGAGCGGCAGCCCCTCGAGAGCCCCGGCGGTGCCGGCGGCGATCCGCGCGTCGGAGGCTTTCGCCATCTCGCGCGCCTTCTCCGGCGTCTCCAGCACATAGGCGTTGAGCACCCGCGCCTTCTCCATGGCGGCGAGATAGGCGTCGGTCAGCTCGGTGGCGGTGAAGGTCTTGGCCTTCAGCGCGTCGCGGGCTTCGGCGAGGGAGAGTGCGGTCAGATCGGTCACGGGCGGCAATCCATCGAGAAACGGGGGAGGAACGGGCGCGGGAAGAGGCGCGGGCTCACTCGACCACCTTGGGAACCACGAAGAAGTCGTCTTCGGCCTGCGGCGCGTTCCGCGTCACCTTGTCGGGGATGCCGCCGTCGGTGACGACGTCGACCCGCTTCTTCATGGCGATGGGCACGACCGAAGTCAGCGGCTCGACGTTCGAGACGTCGAGTTCGGCCAGTTGTTCGACGAAACCGAGGATCGAATTGAGTTCGCCCTGGAGCTTGTCCACCTCCTCCTCGGCGACGCGGATGCGCGCCAGATGGGCGACACGGACGACGGTGGAACGATCGACGGACATGAGTACCTCGGGACGGGACGAACGGACGTGTTGCGCCGCGAAAGGCGAAGCGCCGGAACCGTTCTAACACCCCGAAAGAAGCCGAAGCAATCGGCGCCGGCAGCGTTCTCGGACACGGCGCGGCCCCGCCGCGGTCCCGCCCACCGTCCGGCCCGTACCGGGCCTCGGCGGCGACACGAACTCCCCGGTCGGCCGAGCTCCGATCGAAGCCCGCGCCCGACGCCGCCGACCGCGCCCGCCGGCGACCTCATCGCGCCATCAGCGCGAACACCCCCCAGCCCAGATATTCACGGGTATGGCTGGCGTGGCGTACGGGGTCCGACGTCAACCGGGCCCGAACCTCCTTCGCGAAATCGTCGTCGGGATTGGCTTCCAGCCACCGGCGCATGGTGAGCCATTTGGCCGCCTCGTATCGGTCCCATCCGTCCTGGTCCGCCAGAACCATCTCCACGACGTCGTAGCCGAGCTCGCCGAAGGAAGCGAGAAGCCCCGGAAGCAGGAGGAAGTCGGAGATCGAACCGGCGAGGCATCCCACGGCGACTTCTTCGGTCGGCGGCAGCCGCCGCCAATAGGGCTCGCCGACGAGGACGATCCCGCCGGGGCGGAGGCTCTCGGCCAAGAGTGCGACGGTGCCGGCGACGCCCCCGCCGATCCATGTGGCACCGAGACAGGCCGCCACGCCGACCTTCTCCTCGGCCACGTGGCCGGCGGCGTCACCATGGACGAACGCGACGCGATCGGCGACCCCGAGTTCCACGGCGCGCGCCTTCGCCTGTTCGGTGAACAACGGGCTCAAGTCGATGCCGGTGCCGCGGATCCCGTGATCGCGGGCCCAGGTGCACAGCATCTCGCCCGATCCGCTGCCGAGGTCCAGCACACGGGTCTCCGGTTCCAGGCGCAAGGCCGCGCCGAGCGTCGCGAGCTTCTCGTCCGTGAACGGGTTGTGGATGCGGTGCGCACTTTCGGTGATGGTGAAGATGCGGGGGATGTCCACGGCGGAGGCGCCCTTCGGATCGGAATGGAGTGGGTCGATCTACGTCAGTATACGAGATCCGTCGGCCCGGTGGACCGGCATCTGCGCCGACCCGGGAGTGCAGCCGCCGTCGAGGTCCACCCCGAACGCCCGGGCAGAGGCGCGGAGGCACGGGGCCCGCCCCCTCCCCTTCGCCGCCACGCCGTGCTACGGCTCGCGGCCATGGCCGCACCCGATCCGACCCTGCCCCTCCTCGACCTCGCCACCCGTCTGCCGGCCTCCGCCCGGCTGATCGGCCTCGATCTCGGCACCAAGACCATCGGTCTCGCCCTCTCCGACCTCGGCCGGCGCATCGCCACGCCGATGGAGACGATCCGCCGCAAGAAATTCTCGCTCGACGTCGCCGAATTGCTCGCCGTCTGCGACAAGCAGCAGGTGGCCGGCATGGTCATCGGCCTACCGCTCAACATGGACGGTTCCGAAGGCCCGCGCGCCCAGGCGACCCGCGCCTTCGTCCGCAATCTCGTGCCGCTGACGACGATCCCCATCACCTGGTGGGACGAGCGCCTGTCGACGACCGCCGTCACCCGCACCCTGCTGGAGGCCGACACCTCGCGCGCCAAACGTGCCGAGGTCGTCGACAAGATGGCCGCGAGCTTCATTCTCCAAGGGGCGCTGGACCGTATGCAGGCGTTGGCGCGGGCAGCGCGCGAGGAAGCCGAGGAGCGTGCGGCGCGGGGGAATGATCCGTAGAGTGCAAAGAGCCGAAGGCGATTTGCACCGTGTCCATTCTCGGCGGCGGCGACACGAGCCGCCGCGCCACCAGCCGCACGAGCCGTCGGTGCAATTCGCCGCGCTCTTTGGACCCCACGACCTCCCCTCCCCGTCATCCCCGGGCTTGATCCGCGGCTGTCCGGTTCGGGCGGCGACGGGCGGTGTCGAGCCATTGATCGAACAGAGGCTCGACCCGGTCTTCAGCGAGTGGGACACGGCACGGAGTTCCCTTCTCCCCTCGCGGGAGAAGGTGCCCCGCAGGGGCGGATGAGAGGGCGCGCGCGTCAGCACGCAACCGGACGATCCCGCGAGCTTCTGCCGTTTCGAGAGGTCCAGACCCCTCATCCGGCCTTCGGCCACCTTCTCCCGCAAGGGGAGAAGGGAGGGCGCGCATCCGCACGCGACCCGGACCGGACAGCCGTGGGCTCGACCTGGGGACCCATCGGGACTCTCCCCCTCGAGGCGATGCCGCCGGGTCGCCGGGTCGAGCCCGGCGATGACGGTGTCGGGGGCATCTCCGATCAACTCCGCCCGTCGTGACGAGAAAGCCCCCTAACCTCGCGGTCCGGGGGCCTCTTTGTTCATCGAAGACTTCGGCGAGCCGATCACTCCTCGCCCGGCTGATGCGGCACGATCGCCCGGGGGCGGGAGATGGCCGGGACGCCGGACTTCGGCGGCTTCTTCGCCTTGACCGGCTTCTTGGCCCGCGCCTTGGCCTTCGCCTTGACCTCGGGCTCCGGCGCCGGCGCGGCGACGGCGGTCACCGCCGGGATGCTCTCGAGCACCAGCCCCTCGCCGTCTTCGGTCTTGCCGACCGTCACCTTGACCACGCCACCGCGCTTCAGCTTGCCGAACAGAACCTCGTCGGCGAGCGGCTTCTTGATGTGCTCCTGGATCACCCGGCCGAGCGGCCGAGCGCCCATCTGGCGATCGTAGCCGTTGGTGGCGAGCCAGTCGGTCGCCGCCTCGTCGAGTTCGAAGGTGACGTTGCGGTCGGCGAGTTGCGCCTCGAGCTGCATCACGAATTTGGTGACGACCTGACGGATCACCTCGAGCGGCAGGTTCTGGAACGCCACCACCGCGTCGAGGCGGTTGCGGAACTCCGGCGTGAACAGCCGGTTGATCGCTTCCGTATCGTCGCCCTCGCGCTTGACCCGGTTGAATCCGATCGGCGCCTTGGCGAGATCGGCGGCGCCGGCATTGGTCGTCATGATCAGGATGACGTTGCGGAAGTCGACCTTCTTGCCGTTGTGATCGGTGAGGCTGCCGTGGTCCATGACCTGCAGCAGGATGTTGAACAGGTCCGGATGGGCCTTCTCGATCTCGTCGAGCAGCAGCACGCAGTGCGGATGCTGGTCGACGCCGTCGGTGAGCAGGCCCCCCTGGTCGAAGCCGACGTAACCCGGAGGCGCACCGATGAGGCGGGAGACGGTGTGCCGCTCCATGTACTCCGACATGTCGAAGCGCAGCATCTCGACGCCGAGGAGTTTGGCGAGCTGCTTCGCGACTTCGGTTTTGCCGACGCCGGTCGGGCCCGCGAAGAGGTAGGAGCCGATCGGCTTCTCCGGTTCGCGCAGGCCGGCACGCGCCAGCTTGATCGCCGCGGCCAGCGTCTCGATCGCCTTGTCCTGACCGTAGACGACGCGCTTCAGGTTGGTGTCGAGATGCTCGAGCACCTCGGCGTCGTTCTTGGAGACCGACTTCGGCGGGATCCGCGCCATGGTGGCGATCGTCTCTTCGATCTCCTTGACGCCGATCACCTTGCGCCGCTTCGACTCGACCACCAGCATCTGTGCCGCACCGGACTCGTCGATCACGTCGATCGCCTTGTCCGGCAGCTTGCGGTCGTTGATGTAACGCGCCGCCAGTTCCACCGCGGCCTTGATGGCGTCGTGGGTGTAGCGAACCTTGTGATGCTCCTCGAAATAGGGCTTCAGCCCCTTGAGGATCTCGATCGCGTCGGGCACCGACGGCTCGTTGACGTCGATCTTCTGGAAGCGACGCACCAGCGCCCGGTCCTTCTCGAAGAACTGGCGATATTCCTTGTAGGTGGTCGAGCCGATGCAGCGGACGTTGCCCGATGCGAGGGCAGGCTTGAGCAGATTCGAGGCATCCATGGCGCCGCCCGACGTCGCCCCCGCACCGATCACGGTGTGGATCTCGTCGATGAACATGATCGCCTTGGGATATTCCTCGATCTCCTTGACCACCTGCTTCAGCCGCTCCTCGAAGTCGCCGCGATAGCGCGTTCCCGCGAGCAGCGCCCCCATGTCGAGGGCGAAGACGGTCGAACCGAGGAGCACCTCGGGCACCTCGCCCTTGACGATGCGGCGGGCGAGGCCCTCGGCGATCGCCGTCTTGCCGACGCCGGGATCACCGACGTAGAGCGGATTGTTCTTCGAGCGGCGGCAGAGAACCTGGATGGTGCGGGCGATCTCGGCCTCGCGGCCGATCAGCGGATCGATCTTGCCCTTCTCCGCTTTGTCGTTGAGGTTGACGCAATAGGCCTCGAGGGCCTCGGTCTTCTTCTTGGTCTCGGCGGAGGTCTCGGTCGTCGACATCTCTTCCTCCGCACCGCGAGGGGGCCGCGCCTCGGTCATCCCCGCCCGTTTGGCGATGCCGTGGCTGATGTAGTTGACCGCGTCGTAGCGGGTCATGTCCTGCTCTTGCAGGAAATAGGCCGCATGGCTCTCGCGCTCGGCGAAGATGGCGACGAGCACGTTGGCGCCGGTCACCTCCTCGCGTCCCGAGGATTGGACATGGATGACGGCGCGCTGGATCACCCGCTGGAAGCCGGCGGTGGGCTTGGCGTCGTCCTCGTCGTCGGAGACGAGGTTCTCGAGTTCGGTGTCGACGTATTCGATCAGGTTGCGCTTCAGCACGTCCATGTCGACGTTGCAGGCCCGCATCACCGCGGCGGCGTCCTGATCGTCGATCAGCGCCAGCAGCAGGTGTTCGAGGGTGGCGTATTCCTGGCGGCGCTCGTTGGCCAGATGCAGAGCCTGATGGAGCGCCTTCTCGAGGCTGCGGGAGAAGGACGGCACGGGTCGGACCTCACTTCTTTTCCATGACGCATTGCAACGGATGCTGGTTGCGGCGGGCGAAATCCATCACCTGGGTGACCTTGGTCTCCGCCACCTCGTAGGTGAAGATGCCGCATTCTCCCACGCCGTGGTGGTGGACGTGCAGCATGATCCGCGTGGCCTCGTCGCGCCCCTTGTTGAAGAAGCGCTCGAGCACGTGGACGACGAATTCCATCGGCGTGTAGTCGTCGTTGAGCAGCAGGACCCGATACATGCTCGGGCGCTTGACCTTGGGGCGAACCTTGGTGACCACCCCGTGATCGAGATCGTCGTCGCCGTTCTTCGGCGGTTCCTGGCTCATGGTCGTGACGAATACGCGCATTTCGCTTCGCTGGATCCAGCCGCACGAGGCGCACGGCTCGTTGACGTTCCGGCCCGAGAGCCGACGGCGGGTCCGACGAGGCCGCAGCTCGCGCTTCGACCGTCGCCCACACCCGAAGCATATGGGGTGCTTCGCCGAACATTGTAGGGCATCGCCGGCCGCCCGCAACGGCGTCCCCCCGCCGATCACGGCCGTCCGTCGTTCCCCTGCTCGCCCGTCTCGCCGGATCGTGAACGACGAAAGGCCCGGTCGTCGCCGACCGGGCCTTCGCAGAAACGGACGTCACGGGCGCCGGGGTCGAGGACCCCGCACCCGTCGTCGGATCACTTCGCCTTGGGAACCAGAGCCTCGAACGGCTTGGCCATCTCCTTGGCGAGGTCGACGTAGAGCTCGCCGACCTTGGTCGACTGAGCGACGAAGCCCTCGTAGGACTTCTTGGCGTAGTCGGACTGGATCTCGACGACCTTGTCGAGCGACTTGGCGCCGGCGAGCTGCTCGAGCGCGGCCGAGCCTTCCTCGAAGGACTTCTTGGAATAGTCGCCGATCTCCGCGGCGATGGTCTGCAGACCCTTCGACAGGGTGCCGAACACCTTCTGAGCGTTGTCGGCGTTGTCCTTGGCGAACTTCTGGAAGTCTTCGACGGAAGCGATCATCTCGGGGCCATCCTCGTTGTCGTGGCGTTCGCCGCCGAACGCCGGCTGTGGATCTCGCGCCGGATTGCGTGTCCGGCTGATGCTGCGCTGCAATATGTCAATCTCCCGCACTGCCGTCAAGAATTTTTTTGCAGTGCAACATCATCACGATTCATCCCTCGGGATTTACCGATCCTCAACCTCGTCGGTCGCATTCTGATCGTTGTGGACGGCACGCCACACTCCCTCTTTCCGCCTCCCGCCACCCGAGGTGGCGGAAACGGAGGGAGAAGCGCCTCGAGGGGCAGTGGCGAGCCGTCGGGACATCGAGTTGTTCGCCCATGATGGCGAACGGCGGCGTCGAGGATGTGACAGTGCAGTATTCGCGTACCTCTGGTCGGGGCCGCCTGATCTGGTCGGTTCTGGTGGCTCTGGTCGTCTGCGTCGTCGGTGTGACGAGCGCCGAGGCCGGCAAGCGCAAGAAGCGCGGTGTCCACAACCGCGTGAAGGTGCATCGGGTCGTCCGCTCCGAGGACCTCACCGGCTCGTCGCGCTATGCCGCCATCGTCATCGACGACAAGACCGGCCGGATCCTCTACGCCAAGAACGCCGACGCGCCGCGCCATCCCGCTTCGCTCACCAAGATGATGACGCTCTACCTGCTGTTCGAGGACATGCAGAAGCGCAAGGTGAGCCTGTCCACCCGTTTCACCGCCTCGGCCAAGGCCTCCGCCCAGGCGCCGTCCAAGCTCGGCCTGCGCCCCGGCCAGACGATCGCCGTGGAAGACGCCATCCGCGCGCTGGTCACCAAGTCGGCCAACGACGTCGCCGTCACCGTCGCCGAGAACCTCGGCGGCACCGAACAGGCCTTCGCCCGCCGCATGACCGCCACGGCGCGCCGCATCGGCATGCGCGGCACCACCTTCTACAACGCCTCGGGCCTGCCCAACGACGCCCAGTACACCACCGCCCGCGACATGGTGATCCTCGGCCGCGCCCTCCAGGAGCGCTTCCCGGTCCAGTATCGCTATTTCGCCACCCGCAGCTTCACCTGGGGCAGCTCGGTCCACGGCAACCACAACAAGCTGCTTTATCGCCTCGACGGTATCGACGGCATCAAGACCGGCTACACCAACGCCTCCGGCTTCAATCTCGTCTCGTCGATCCGCCGCGACGGTCGCCATCTCGTCGCCGCCGTCATGGGCGGCTCGTCCGGCCGGGCGCGCGACGACCACATGGCGTCGCTGCTCGCCGGCTATCTGCCCCGCGCCTCGACCGGCGGAAAGGTCTCCTCGGTCTTCGCCGAGAACGGCATCCGTACCGCCTCCGCCGCCGACGACGATGACGACGAAGCGGCGCTGCCGACGCCGGCGCCGTCCCGCGTCGCCGCCCTGCCCGTCTCCGCTCCGTCTCGCGCCACCGACTCGTCGGACGAGGGAAGCGCCGAAGAGACCGCCGCTCCGATGGCGCTGATGGCCGTGACGCCGGCTCCGGCCCCCGCCCCGGCGCCCGTCGCGCCACATCGCCCGCGCATCGCCTCCTCCGACATCGTGCCGATCGCCCAGCCCGAACACGTCGGCCGCACTTCGGCCGATCACGGCGCCGCCGTGGCGATGGCGCGCGCCATTCTCCTGCCGAGGACCGGCCAGCCGATCCCCGAGGCGGTCACGCCGCCGCCCCGTCCGGTCGTCGTCGCCGCCGCCGCGCCGCGGTCGACCCCGGTCGCCGAGCCGGCGCCACCCCCGCCTCCGCCACCGTCTCTCGCCGCGGCGACGATCTCGTCGCGCGACATCGCGGCGGCGACCACCGGCGCCCTGCCGCGCCACAAGGCGGAGCCGGCCCCGGTGCCGTCACCGAAGATCGCCCAGCATCAGGGTTGGGTGGTCCAGATCGGCGCCTACGACAACGAGAAGGCGGCCCGCGCCGCCCTCGACAAGGCCAGAGGCAAGGGTGGATCCGCCCTCGCCCGCACCGAAGCCTTCACCGAGCCGACCCATACGGGCTCGGGACGAGTGTGGCGTGCCCGGTTCGCCGGTTTCGCCGACCAGAAGCGCGCCGAGACCGCCTGCAAGGCCCTCAAGCGCAAAGACTTCGCCTGTTTGGCTCTGCGTCAGTGATTGGAGCGCGTCCCATGTTTGCCGACGAGTCTGTCCTTGGCTTCGTTGATCTTCGCGGTGAGGAAGGTCGAGCCCCCCATGTCGGGATGCACCGCCTTCACGAGTCGTCGATGCGCTTCTCGGACGTCGGCCTCGGACGCGCCTGGGCGAAGGCCGAGAATCTGGTAGGCCTCCTCGTCGGTCATCGCGCCCGGGCGCGCCGCGCCGCGTTGCCGCGCTGCAGGGTCTTCCTGAGCGTGCTGGCGCCAGACGGGCGCCCGGCGGTCGAGGTACGCCTCCAGCAGTGAGCGGCTCTCCGGATCCGCTCCGATCTCCCGCCACAGCGCCAAGAGGTCGTCCACCGACAATCGCGCCAGATCGTGACCCTCGTACCGCCCGGCCAGGACGCGGCCGGAGAGCGTTCCGGTATCGTGATCGAGTTCCATTTCGAGCGCCGCCGAACGCACCGTCGAGCGCCGCCCCTTGGCCGAGGCGCCCGACCCGCCGAAGGCGGAGAGGATCGCGCCCCAGGGCCCGAGGAACGGCTTGACGAGACGGGCGTAGTTACCGGCGGTCGGACCGGCGAGCATCAGCGCGAAGACGAAGAGCGGCGCCGCCACGACGAATCGCCCGGTCGCCGCCATGGCGACCGCCAGCGCCATCAGCGCCGCCGCCCCGGCCCGCTTCACCGTCACCGCCAGTTTCGCCGGATTGGCCGAGACGAAGCCCTGCATCAGGACCAGCACGCCGACCATCACGGCGATGCCGAGAAACACCGAATTCATCGCTCGCCTCTCACCCTCCCATGCGCCCGAGGAGCAGGCGCGCGCCCTCGCCGTCCGGCCGCTCCGAGAGGCGCAACAGCGCATCGCGCCCGCCCGCGGCATAGGCCGCGACCGCCCTCAGCAGATCGCCGAGCCGGTCGGCCGAGCCCTCGTCGAAGGGAACATGGGCGCCCTTGGTCAATCTGGCAATCTCGGCGAAGACCGGGGCCACCCGGTGATCGTGCCCCTCCTGGAACATGAAACAGGCGATGCCGGTCATGGCGGCACGCGCCGCGAGGTCGGCGAGATCGCCGGCCTCCTCCTCGCAGGCGTCGCCGACGAAGGCGAGCGCCGCGACCGGCCGCTCGCGCGCCTCCGCCGCGACGTGGGCGAGCACCCGGCCGATCTGCGTCGACCCGGCCCGGCAGTCGATACCGCCCATGACGCGGGAGAGATCGGCGGCGTCGGCGAACCAGCGGCTGGCGCGGCATTCGTCGTGCCCGCGATAATAGACGAGTTGCACCTCGAGCCCGCCGATCCGCGCCGCCTCGTCGAACATCGCCGCCTGCAACACCGCCGCCCGCTCCCAGGTCGGCCGGCGGCTCATGGTGGCGTCGAGGGCGAAGATCAGCCGGCCGCCGGCGGTCCGCCGCGCCTTGCGCTTCGTCTCGGCGAGAAACCGCGCGATCTCGTCGCCGCTCGACCGGTCGGCCGGCGCCGTCGCGCCGGCGCGATCGAGTTCGCCTCGGTCCTTCGGTTCGTCCGCGATCATGGCCCTTCCGTCCGTTCGGAGCGCCCGTGACGCCCCCGTCTCCCGATAGCATTTCGTCGCGGGCCCGCCCATCCCTCGCCCGCGACGGCGACGCTGCCGGTCCCGGTTCGCCCTCGCTTCGCCTTTCTCATGGCTCTAAATCGATCAGAATGGACTGGCGCGGAAGGGCCGTTTCTGGCATTGTCCCGCACCGCAACATGGATCGCGACGCGGGCTGTGGATCTCGTGATGTCGCGACGACGGGAGATCGGCATGATCGAGGCGATGCGTGGTGTCGGTTCGCAAGTCGGGCGTCGGCCGGTGATCGTGCGCACCGTCGCCGATCTTCGCGCCCGCATCTCCGCATGGCGGCAGGCCGGCGAGACCGTCGCCATGGTGCCGACCATGGGCGCCCTGCACGCCGGCCACCTGTCGCTGGTCGAAGAAGGCTTCCGCCGCGCCACCCACGTGGTGGTGTCGATCTTCGTCAATCCGACCCAGTTCGCCCCGCACGAGGACTTCCAGACCTATCCGCGCACCGAAGTCTCCGACGTGGAGAAACTCACCGGTCTCGGCACCGATCTCGTCTTCGCTCCCAACGCGCTCGAGATGTATCCGCTCGGCTCGGTCACCCGGGTCGAGGTCGCCGGTCCCGCCCTCGGGCTCGAGACCGACTTCCGCCCCCATTTCTTCGCCGGCGTCGCCACCGTCGTCGCCAAGCTTTTGATCGCCTGCGGCCCCGACGTGGCGATCTTCGGCGAGAAGGACTACCAGCAGCTCGCCGTGGTGCGGCAGATGGTGCGTGACCTGATGATCCCGGTGGAGATCGTCGGCGGCGCCACGGTGCGCGAGGCGGACGGCCTCGCCATGTCGTCGCGCAACGCCTACCTCTCGCCCGAGGAGCGCGCCGTCGCGCCGCGTCTCGCCGAGGAGATGCGCAAGGTCGCCGCCACGGTCCGCGCCGGGGGCGACGCCGCCGCCGCACTCGCCGCCGCGAAGGACACGCTCCTCGCCGCCGGTTTCCGTCAGGTCGACTATCTCGAGATCCGCAACGCCGTGACGCTCGCCACGCCGAGCGAGCCGGGCGAACCCTTGCGCCTCCTCGCCGCCCTGTGGCTCGGCAAGACGCGGCTGATCGACAACATCGCGGTGTGATCGCTCCGGTCCTGCCGCCGCCGTCCGGAGGTCCACGCATGACCGACCCGTTGCCGGAAGGCTGGAGCGGCGACGCGAGCCGCATCCGCCGGACCTATCGCTTCGCCTCGTTCCCGGCGGCCATCGCCTTCATGGTCGAGGTGGCCTTCCGCTGCGAGGCGACGAACCATCATCCCGAATGGAAGAACGTCCACGGCCGGGTCGAGGTGGACCTCACCACCCACGGTGCCGGCGGCGTGACGGCGAAGGATCTCGACCTCGCCGCCCACATGAACGCCGTCTTCGCGCGGATCGCGGCGGACGGCTGAGGCACCCGCCTCAGGGGCGCATCTTGCCTTTTCCCGTCGTCACGTCGGCGGCGACGTAGCCGCCGACGGCGATGGTGGTGTCGCCGTAGCGATAGAGTTTCCTGCCGTCGGCGCTCGTCACCTCGTCCGCCTTGCGATCGTTGGTCGGCGCGTTCTTCGTCGACTTCACCGGCTTCGCCGGAGCGGCGGCGCAGGCGCGCGGTGCGCCGAAGGCCGGATTGTTGGCGGAGAGCTTCGCCGGACACGGCTCCGCCGCGGCCGACGGCAGGGCCGAGGCGGCGAAGAGCGCCGCGGCGGCACCGGCGACGACGAACGATACGACCTTCATCGACCTCTCCCGATCCGGATGGAACCGGACACCCTTGCACTCCGAACCCGGCGATTTCGAGGACGCCGCCCGACGTCCGCGCGCCTCACTTGCACTCGCCCGCCGGCAGCGCCTCGAGGCTCGACAGGCGTCCGCCGATGGCGAAATCGCCGTAGTCGAGGCGCAGCTGCCGCGACACGCCGTTCTCGTAGAGCAGGAAGCCGAGCTGATAGTCCGGCAGGACGTCGCCTTGCGGCTTGCTGCGATCGAAATAGGAGATCTCGACCGGCCAGCGCCGCTTGCCCTCGGTCAGCGCCGCATCGGCCGCCGGTTCGCCCGCCGTGTCGTCGGCGCCGCTCTGTTCGCGGCCGATCACCACCGTGGTGCGGAACACCTTGCGGCCGCCGTCGGAACCGTCGAAGAGATCGATCTCGGCGAGCGACCGCCCGGCCTTCGCCGCCTCCAGGAGGTCGACCATGTGCTCGGTCGGGAACCGCACCTCGGCCGGCAGATCGATCGGCTTGCCGTCGCCGCCGGCGAGCGTCACCCGCGTCGCCGCGCCGTCGTGACGCGCGATCCCTTTGGTGTCCTCGATGGTCCGGCCGTCGACGAGGTTCTGATTGACGAAGTCGAAGCTCTTGCCGGCGCCGTCCTCGAAGGAGGTGGTGCGCATGTCGGTGACCCGCGCCCGCCCGTCGTTGTTGGTCAGCCGCGTCACCAGCCGGAACCGCGACGAGAAACCGTCGCAGGTGTTGCCGGAGAATTCGTAGACCAGCCGGCCCGACACCTCGAGCACATCGGCTCGGTCGTTGCGCCGGGCGAGCGTCATCTCGTAGACGGCCCGATGAGCCGCGAAGCCGCGAAGCGTGTCGCCCGGACCGGCGACGGCCGGCGCCGCTGCGGCGAGGATCGCGGCGAGCGCCAGCGCCGCGCCGACCGGCGCGACCTGCGTCACGGCCGTCCCGAAGGGGGCGGCAGGTGTCGTCGACGAGAACAGGAACCGCAGGGACATCCGATCCGTCATTCGCAACCTCGTTCGCGGGGAGCGCACCGCGCCTTCTCCGCACGCCTTCCGAACACGCCCACTCTTGGACCGGTTCGTCGGCGATTTCAATCGACGACGCGCCCGCGACGCCCTGCTCCGCGACGCGATCGATTGCCGCCGTCGCGGATTTCGGACATGAAGGGGCACCCCGCCGCGCCGTTTCGCCGCTCGGCGACCTCGCCTTCGGAGCCGACCCCATGAGCACCATCGAAGCCCGCCTCGCCGAACTCGGCATCACCCTGCCGACGCCGACCGCCCCGCTCGCCAACTACGTCCCCTTCGTCCGCTCCGGCAACCTCGTCTTCGTCTCCGGCCAGATCCCGGTCGGCCCGAACGGCATCGAGTACGTCGGCAAGCTCGGGCTCGATGCCGATCTCGACACCGGCCGCGCCGCCGCCCGCCTCTGCGCCATCAATCTGATCGCCCAGGTCAAGGCGGCGATCGGCGACCTCGAGAAGCTCGTCCGGGTGGTCAAGCTCACCGGCTTCGTCAACGCCACCGGCGACTTCACCGACCACCCGAAGGTGATCAACGGCGCCTCCGATCTGATGGTCGAGGTCTTCGGCGACCGCGGCCGCCATTCGCGCTCCGCGCTCGGCGCCGCCGGCCTGCCCTTCGGCGTCGCCGCCGAGGTCGAAGGCATCTTCGAAGTCGCCTGACGGACGAGGTCGACCGTGGACATCTCCTGGCTCACCGCCCGCCCGATCGCCCATCGCGGCCTGCACGACGCCGCCGCCGGCGTCATCGAGAACACTCTCGGCGCGGCGAGCCGCGCGGTGGAGAAGCGCTACAACATCGAGGTCGACCTGCTGCTCTCCGCCGACGAGGAGATCGTCGTCTTCCACGACGACACCCTCGACCGGCTGACCACCGCGACCGGCAGGGTCGACCGCCGCACCATGGCGGAGCTGCGCGACATCCCCATCAAGGGCACCTCCGACCGCATCCCGACCCTCGACGATCTCCTGCGGACCGTCGACGGCCGGGTCGGCCTCTGCCTCGAACTGAAGAGCGAGTTCCCCCGCCGCCCCGACGACCGGCTGGTCGCCCGCGTCGCCGAGAAGCTCGCCGCCTATCGCGGCCCGGTCGTCACCAAGTCCTTCGACCCGGAGGTGGTGGCGGCGGCGAACCGGATCATGCCCGGGATCGCCCACGGCATCGTCGCCGACAGCGCCACCAATCTCGAATACTACGCCCGCTTCACCCGCATCGAGCGCTTCGCCCTGCGCCACCTGCTGCACGCCCCGCGCACCCGGCCGAAGTTCGTTTCCTATTGCGTCAGGGACCTCCCCGCCCCCGGCCCCTGGGTGGCGCGCAAGCTCTTCGGCCTGCCGGTCATCAGCTGGACGGTGAAGAGCGAAGAGGCCCGCCGCCGGGTCCTCGCCCATGCCGATCAGATCGTCTTCGAAGGCTTCGACCCCGACACGACCGGCGCCACGAACTGACCGCCCCGCCCCCGGCGATCCGCGTCGCGCGGCGGAAAAGGTCACTCTTTCTTCACCCTGACGGGGGGATCGTGAACCCCGATCGGAGACGTCGTTCGGCTCGCCATGTTTTCGTCTCGAACGGCGGGTGAACTGACGTCTCGATGTTCGGCGAGGAATCGCCGGTTCGAGTTCCCCTACGGGTCGCTCCCGGGCGTCGCGCCCGGACCTAGAGGTGAGAAGATCATGTTCGTCAGGAAGTTCGCCCTCGCGGCCGCCACGGTCGCCGTCCTCGCCGCCTCCACCGTCGCCACGACCGCTCCGGCGCGCGCCGGCGATCCGGGTGCGGCATTCGCGGCCGGCGCCGCCGGCCTCGTCGGGGGCCTCATCCTCGGCAACGCGCTGAGCCAGCCGCAGCCGGAGGAGACCTATGTCGTCCGCCGCCGCCCGGTGCGCGTCTACGAGGAGGAAGAAGTCGTCGTGCCGCGTCGCTGCTGGCGCGAGGTCTGGTACGACAGCTGGGGCGATCGCCACACGCGCCGTATCTGCCGCTGAGCGGCTCGACCACCTTTCGCATCGCCCCATGAGACCGGCCCTCCCCCGAGCGGCCGGTCTTCTCGTCTCCGGCACGTCCGATCGCCGCCCGCCGGCGGCATCGGGGCTGGCGAACACCGCCCGCTCCCCTATCCTCCCCTACGAAACGACGGAGAGACGCGGCATGGACGATCGGCGCGGGGACGGCGAAGAGGTGGCGATCCGCGTCGTCGCCGGTGCCGACGAGATCGATCGCACCGACTGGGACCGCTGCGCCGCCGGCGATGCCGACCGACCCGATCCGCTTCTCTCCCACGACTTCTTCACCGCGCTGGAAGCTTCCGGCTCCGCCGCACCCGAGACCGGCTGGCATCCGCGCCATCTGGCGATCGACGGCGCCGACGGGCGGCCGATCGCCGTCGTCCCGGCCTATGTGAAGACCCACAGCCAGGGCGAATACGTCTTCGACCACGCCTGGGCGCGCGCCTACGAACACGCCGGTGGGCGCTATTATCCGAAGCTCCAGGTCTCCGTGCCGTTCAACCCGGTGACCGGCCCGCGCCTGCTCGTCGGCCGCGGCGAGGCAGACGCCCTCGCCGGCCGCCGCCGCATGTTGATCGCCGGGCTGGAAGCGCTGACCGAGAATGCCGGCTTCTCCTCCGCCCACGCCACCTTTCTCGGCGAGGCGGACGCGACCGCCTTCGCCGCCGTCGGCTGGTCGGCCCGCGTCGATCGCCAGTACCACTGGCCGAACCGCGGCTATCGCGACTACGACGACTTCCTCTCGACCCTGCTCGGCCGCAAACGCAAGCAGCTCGTCCGCGAGCGTCGCGAGGCGATGGCCGGCGGCGTCGAGATCGACCTGCTCACCGGCTCCGACATCACCGACGCGGACTGGGACGCCTTCTTCGCCTTCTACCAGGACACCGGCGGCCGCAAATGGGGCCGACCCTACCTCACCCGCGACTTCTTCGACCACATCGGCTCGACCATGGCCGACCGCATCCTGCTGGTGATGGCCAAGGCCGACGGCCGCCGCATCGGCGGAGCGCTCAACTTCATCGGCGCGGACGCCCTCTACGGCCGCTGGTGGGGCACGGTCGAGGACCGCCCCTTCCTGCATTTCGAGGTCTGCTACCACCGCGCCATCGACTGGGCGATCGCCCACGGCCTCTCCCGTGTCGAGGCCGGCGCCCAGGGCGAACACAAGCTCGCCCGCGGCTATCTCCCGGTCGAGACGCGCTCGGCCCATCTCGTCCGCGATCCCGGCTTCCGCACCGCCGTCGACCGCTATCTGGGCCAGGAACGCGAGGCCGTCGCCGAGGCCGACGCCGAACTCCTCGCCGGTTCGCCCTACGGCGACCGACCGAAATTCTGAGCATCGCTCCCCCGCGACCCGCACCGCTTGACCCGCCGTCGCCTCCGACCCACAGTCGCGCATCGGCAGAACCGACGAGAGGCCCATCGATGACCATCGCCTACGACGACTCGAACGTCTTCGCCAAGATCCTGCGCGGCGAGATCCCCGCCCACGTGGTCTACGAGGACGAGGCGACGCTCGCCTTCATGGACGTCATGCCCGCGGTCGACGGCCACGTGTTGGTGATCCCCAAGGCCAAGGCGCGCAACATCCTCGATGTTCGCCCCGCCGATCTCGCCGCGGTGGCGGCCACGGTGCAGAAGATGGCGGTCGCCGTGACCACCGCCTTCCTCGCCGACGGCGTCACCATCCAGCAGTTCAACGAGAAGGCCGGCGGCCAGGAGGTCTTCCACCTCCACGTCCATGTCATGCCGCGTCAGATGGCCGATTCGGTCCGCCGCCTGCCGCGGCCCTTCGCCGACCAGAAGGTGCTCGCCGCCCACGCCGAGAAGATCCGCGCCGTCCTCGCCTGAGGGCGCCCGCGTCGAGAGGAGCTTCGCCATGTTGATGGGTTTCGTCGTCTGGATCCTGGTCGGCGCCGTCGCCGGCTGGCTCGCCGGCCTGCTGGTGCGCGGCGGCGGCTTCGGTTTCGTCGCCAACGCGGTGCTCGGCATCGTCGGCGCTGCGGTCGCCGGCTACGTGCTGCCCCGCCTCGGCTTCATCCTCGGCCACGGCCTCGTCGGCGAGGTCATCCGCGCCGCCATCGGTGCGATCATCGTCCTGGTGGTGCTGTCGCTGATTCCCAAGCTGCAGCGCTGATCCGGCGGCGCGTCGCGCCCCTAGAACCCGGCCCACCATCCCACCGCGAAAGCCATCTCGCCGGCGGCGACGCCGACGAAGATGTGCTGCCGCGCCATCTTGAAGGCGGCGAAACCGATCGCCACCGCCGCGACCCGCAGCCCGACGCCGGTCGCCGCCAGATCGCCGGTCGGGAACAGCACCAGCGTGCCGATCACCCCGGCGACAAGCGCCGTCGCCACCGCCCGCACATAGGCGAAGACCGGGCTCTCCTCGGTGAGCCGGCCCGAGAAGGCGACGCCGAGGAAGCGCCACATGTCGTTGGCGAGCCAGCCGGCGGCGAGGATGAACACCCACGGCCACCACCAGCTGTCCAGGGCGTCGAAAGAGAGGCCGCTCATCGTTCGTCGCCTCCGAGATCGGCGGGAAGGTCGCTCGCCGCGGTCGCCTCCCGGCTCGGCGCGCGCCGCCGCTCGAGGGCGCGTCCGAGGAAGAAGGCGATCGTTCCGCCGACGAGACCGGTGATCAGCAGGGTGAATTCCGGCGACAGGTGATGGGCGACCGGCGTCACCGCCATGCCGATCACCAGCGCCATCCGGTCGGTCGGCGCCCGCTCCGCCGCCCGCCACAAGGACAGGATGAAGTAGAGCGGCGTCAGCAGCACCAGTGCTGCGGCGGCCACCGGCGGCAGCGACGCGGCGGCGAGCCAGGAGACCGCCGTCACCCCCATGTTGACGCCGGTCAGCGTCATGCAGAAGCCGAGGAAATAGGGCGCCCGCGCCGGCCGCGGCAGGCCCGGCAGCTTGGTCATGCCGAAGACCCAGGCGGTCACCGCGATGAAATGCGAGATCCAGTAGAGCAGCCACTTCGGCGTCTTCTCGTCGCGCACGATCGGCATCAACGACATCGCCATCGGCATCAGCCGCACCGCCGAGAGCGACACCGCGATCGCCGTCGCCAGGATCGGCGTCCCCGCCTTGATCGCCCCGACCAGCACCACCATCGACGGTAGCGCCCAGATCAGCCCCGACATCGCCACCGCCTGAGCGAGCGTCACGCCGCTCGCATGGGCGAGGCCGCCGAAGCCGGTGAAGGCCGCCATCAGGATGAAGGCCGGCAGCGACACGAAATCGGCCATGCCGGCGGCGAACCAGCGGGCGGCGGAGCGTTCGGGAGGAGTGGCCGGCGAAGCGGTCATGACGAGCGCGCGGGGACGGGAAGAGAGCCGCCCCCTCACCCTCCCCCTCGAGGATGCCGGAGCGTCGCCGGAGCGCGGCGCGAGATCATCGGCCACCGGAATCGATCCGATGGCATTCCTGGCGCGAATTTCTCATACCGCCGATGCATATGAGAAATTCGCACATCTTCGTCGGCCGGATGCGTCGGCGTCCGCGGCCGACGGCATGACGTCGCCCGTCATTCGGGCCGGTGGCAGACCGCCTCGATGTTGTGACCGTCGGGATCGAAGACGAAGGCGCCGTAGTAGTTCGGATGATAGTGCGGGCGCAGCCCCGGTCCGCCGTTGTCGCGCGCGCCTGCGGCGAGCGCCGCCGCATGGAAGGCGGCGACCGCGGCGCGGTTCTCGGCCATGAAGGCGACGTGGAGGACGCCGGTGAGCGGCTCACCGTTGGAGATCCAGAACTGCGGCTTGCCCGGCCGGCCGAAGCCGACGAAACCGGCGCCGCCGGTCACCGACGGATCGAGTTCCATGACGGGGCCGTAGCCGAGCGATGCGAGCACCGTCTCGTAGAAGGCCTTCGAACGGGCGAGATCGCGAACCGGAACGCCGATGTGGTCGAGCACGAGGACATCCTCCGCAGGACGGGAACGGAAGCGGCGAGCCTAGCACGGTCGCCCGCGCCCACCAGCGCCGCCGACGCAGAGCACCGTCGCGGCACGAGACGCCGCCTCTCGGTCCATGTCCCGGGGGCGGCCGATCGCGGAGCGACGGCGGCGCGTCGACGAGGTCGGTGCGCGATGGTTCGAGGCTCGCTACGCTCGCACCTCACCATGAAGCGCCTCCCGAATTGCACGACGATCGAGGCGCTTCATGGTGAGGTGCCCCGCGCGAGCGGGGCCTCGAACCATCGCGCACCACCTGCCGACGACCGAACCGCACCCCTCAAACCGCCTCGATGTCGCCCTTCGCCCAGCCCTCTTCGACCTCGGCCTTGTAGTCGGTGTAGCGCCCCGCCTCGATCGCCGCCCGGGCGCCGGCCATCAGCGACTGGTAGTAGGCGAGGTTCACCCAGGTCAGCAGCATGGCGCCGAGCGCCTCGCCGGTGCGGACGAGGTGATGCAGATAGGCCCGCGACCAGTCGCGCGCCGCCGGGCAGTCGGAGAGTTCATCGAGCGGACGCGGATCGTCGGCGTGGCGGGCGTTCTTGAGGTTCACCCGGCCATGGCGGGTGAAGACCTGACCGTGACGTCCGGCGCGGGTCGGCATGACGCAGTCGAACATGTCGATGCCGCGCGCCACCGCCTCGAGGATGTCGTGCGGCGTGCCGACCCCCATGAGGTAGCGTGGCTTGTCCGCAGGCAACGCCGGGGTGGTCGCCCGGATCACCCGGAGCATCACCTCCTGCGGCTCGCCGACGGCGAGGCCGCCGAGGGCGTAGCCGTGGAAGCCGATGTCGACGAGGCCCTTCGCCGACCTGAGCCGCAGGCCCTCGTCGTCGCCCCCCTGGACGATGCCGAAGATGCCGTGGCCACGCTTGCCGAAGAACGCCGACCTGGAGCGCTCGGCCCAACGCAGCGACAGCTCCATCGCCCGCTCCATTTCCTTGGCGGGAGCGGGAAGCGCGACGCATTCGTCGAGCTGCATCTGGATGTTCGAGCCGAGCAGGCCCTGGATCTCGATCGAGCGCTCCGGCGTCAGCTCGTGTTTCGAGCCGTCGATGTGGGAGCGGAAGGTGACGCCCTTTTCGGTGATCTTCCTCAGCTGCGCCAGCGACATCACCTGGAAGCCGCCGGAATCGGTCAGGATCGGATGCGGCCAGTTCATGAAGCGGTGGAGCCCGCCGAGCTTCGCCACCCGCTCCGCGCCGGGGCGCAGCATCAGGTGATAGGTGTTGCCGAGGATGATGTCCGCCCCGAGCTCGCGCACCTGGGCGGGATACATGCACTTGACCGTCGCCTGGGTGCCGACCGGCATGAAGGCCGGGGTGCGGATCTCGCCGTGCGCCGTCGTCACCGTGCCGCGCCGGGCCACCCCGTCGGTGGTGTGCAGGGTGAAGCCGAATTCGGGGGTGTCGGTGGGGGTCTCGCTCATGGCGCCTCGGGGAAGATGAGCGACGCGTCGCCGTAGGAATAGAAGCGATAGCCGGTCTCGATCGCATGGGCATAGGCCCGTTTCATCCGCTCGAGCCCGGAGAAGGCGGCGACCAGCATGAACAGCGTCGATCGCGGCAGATGGAAGTTGGTCATCAAGGCATCGATCGAGCGGACGCGGCGGCCCGGCGTGATGAAGATGTTCGTCGCCCCGGCGAAGGCGGCGAGCCGCCCGGCCTCGTCGCAGGCACTCTCGAGGATGCGGAGCGACGTGGTGCCGACCGCGACGATCCGCCCGCCGCGGGCGCGCACCGCGTTCAGTCGCTCGGCCGTCTCGGCCGAGAGATGGCCGCTCTCGTAGTGCATGACGTGGTCGGCCGTGTCGTCGACCTTCACCGGCAGGAACGTCCCCGCCCCGACGTGCAGCGTCACGAAATGGCGTTCGATGCCCATCGCGTCGAGCCGCGCCATCATCTCCGGCGTGAAGTGCAGTCCCGCCGTCGGCGCCGCCACCGCGCCCTCCTCGCGGGCGAAGATCGTCTGATAGTCGGTGTCGTCGCGCGCGTCCGCCGCCCGCTTGGCCGAGATGTAGGGCGGCAGCGGCATGTGGCCGACGTCATGGATCGCGGAATCGAGATCGGGGCCGGAGAGATCGAAGGCGAGATCGACGACGCCGTCCTCCCCCTTCGCCGTGACCGTCGCCCACACCTCGCCGAGGAGGCAGGCGCGGCCCTCTTCGCCGAACAGCACCCGGTCGCCGGCCTTCAGCCGCTTGCCCGGCCGGGCGAAGGCCCGCCACCGGTTCGCGCCGGCGCGTTCGACCAGATTGAAGGCGACGGCGACGCGGTTCTCGCCGCGGATGCGGGTGCCGGCGAGTTCGGCCGGGATGACGCGCGTGTCGTTGAACACCAGCGCATCGCCGGGCCGCAGCAAGCTCGGCAGATCGCCGACGGTGGCATCCGTCAGCTCCGGCGCCCCCCCCGGCCGCACCACGAGCAGCCGGGCGCTCTCACGCGGGCTCGCGGGGCGCAGGGCGATACGTTCGGGGGGAAGATCGAAATCGAAGAGGTCGACGCGCATGCGCGTCTCATAGAGCAAGTTCAGGCCGGACTGAACCGGTCGGCGCGAAAAGAACCGACCCGAAGCACGAAACGGAACTTTCGCGGCCCACCCTGCGCGATGCTTCGAGACGCGCCTTCGGCGCTCCTCGGGACGAGACGTCCGAGATTGCCATGGAGAAATACGGCGCCTCATGCCGAGGAGACTCCCGAAGGGCGTCGTCTCGAAGCATCGCGCACGGAAACAACCGAACCGGGTCTGAAGGTCTCGCACGAAAGATCGACGAACCGCGGCGGAGCGTCCCGACGTCCGTCGAACCGACCGGGAACCCCTGCGGTCGCGCGCCATACCCGTCGTACGAAGTTCCGCCCCTCTGGGAGGCGTTTCTGTTTCGAAGGTCGGTGCTCCGCCGTCCCCTCCCTCCTTGTGGGGGAGGGACAGGGAGAGGGGTGCGCAGCCGATCCGCCGACTCGGCATCCGAGGAGACTTCGTGACCCCTCTCTCCGTCTCTCCCCCACAAGGGGGGAGAGGACCGGATGCGAGCGCCTTCGCAGAGTCCACGTCGGTACGAGACGGGATTTCGTCGGTTCGGTATCAGACGGCGTCGGGGTGATCCGCGAGCCAGTCTCGCAGCGCCCGGTCGATGCGGGCGTGCCAGCCGCGACCCGTCGCCCGGAACCGCGCCACCACGTCGGCCGACAGGCGCAGTCCCACCGTCACCTTGGTTGGCGACGCGTCCCCTCGCCCCCGGCGGATCAGCGTCGAGCCGATGTAGAGTTCGGCCCGCTCGAACATCTCGTCCGACCATTCCGGCGGATCATCGGGGTCGGTCCATGCGCCGGAAGGCGTCTTCGAAGCGTCGCGGTTCACGTTCATGGGCGTATCTCATCGCGAGAATCCGGCGGATACCGGGTCGCGCCACCCAGGTGAGCGCCACCAGCCGATCGCCGAGGAAGCCGAAAGTCGTCATGCGCTCCGCCTGCCTGCCCTCTCCGGCGAGATCGAAGTGGAGCCCGTCGAAGACCTCTCCCGCCGCGGCGAAGTCGATCCCTCGCTCCGCCAGCACCCGCCCGCGCTTGGCCTCGTCCCATTCGAACCGCATCTCCCCTGCCCCGCTCACGAGCCTCGGCGCCGCCGCGGCGACCGAGCGTCGAGACCGATCGTCCGCCCGCCTGCGAACGCCCCGTGACTCGTGCGGAACAATTCACCGCAAGATTGCAGTTTGCAACCACCGCTATTTTTGGGCACGTCGGTAGCAACAACCGCTCCGCGCCGCATCCCTCGGTCGAAGCGTCATACCGTCGGCCATCGAAAATGACCGATGGTATTCCTGACGCGAATTTCTCATGCCGCTGATACAGATGAGTAATTCGCGTGTCGTCGAAGGCCGGGTGCTTCGACACCTCCGGCTTCTGGTACAATCGGACGGACGAACGAAAACGGCCGGGCGCGAGGCCCGGCCGTGGAACATCGTCGTGGATGGGTGGATCAGCCCTGGATGTCGGCCATGACCTTCACCGACAGCATCTTGTCGGGGTTCATCACCGGCTCGCCGCGCTTGATCTTGTCGACGTTCTCCATGCCTTCCACGACCTTGCCCCACACCGTGTACTGGCGGTCGAGGAAGCGGGCGTCGTCGAAGCAGATGAAGAACTGCGAGTTGGCCGAGTTGGGGTTCTGGGCGCGGGCCATCGAGGCGGTGCCGCGGACGTGCGGCTCGGCGTTGAACTCCGCCTTCAGGTCCGGATACTTCGAGCCGCCGGTGCCGGTGCCGCGCGGGCAGCCGGTCTGTGCCATGAAGCCCTCGATGACGCGATGGAAGACGATGCCGTCGTAGAACCCCTCGCGCGCCAGCTTCTTGATGTGGGCGACGTGGCCCGGCGCCAGATCGGGGCGCATGGCGATGACCACCTTGCCCTGGGTGGTTTCGATGACGAGGGTGTTTTCCGGATCGAGATCGGCCATCGGCGCGTGTCCTTGGGAATGAGATCGTGGTCGAAAACCCGGGGCCGTCGACCCCGGAAAGTCGCCCCTTATCGACCGAAACCGCCGCGAGGGCAACCGCCGATCACGTCGCCTCCGGCGGCTTCCGCCCTTTCGCCGCCCGCCGCTTCGGCGCTTTCGCCGCCACCGCCGAGCGCATCGCCGCGCCGATCGCCGCCCGCCCCCAGTCGACGAAGGCATCCGGGTCGTCGAACACCTCCTCCGGCGCCCGCGCGTAGCTCATCACCGTGCGCCGCCCGTCCTTGGTGACGTAGGTGAAGCGCTCGAGCCCCCGTTCCTCGAAGCGCGGCGAGGTCTCGTCGTCCACTTTGAAATAGAGGGTGTCGTAGGCGACGAGGCCGAACATTCGGTCCTCGTACATCACCCCCCAACCGCCGAACATCTTCTTGAAGACGACGGGGCCGAGCGGCGCGCACAGCTCCTTCAGGAATTCGATGTCGGCCATGTCCCCTCCGGCGCGATCGGCACGGGCCCCCACCGCTGCGCACCGCCATGGTGATCCGACCGGCTCGCGCCGGCAACCGTCACGGGGCCGATTTGTCTCCCGCGCTCCGAGAGGCGAAACTGAGGCTCCAGAATCACCGACGACACCCGATGCCCATGACTTCGACGAGCGATCGTCCCGCTCCGAAAGAGAACGGCCCCGCGAATGTCGCCGATGGTGCCTTCCGCGCCGTCGCCACCTTCAACGTAGCCGACGCGGCGCTGTGGAGCCGCTGGCGAACCCTGGAGCGAGACGGTATCGCCACCGCCTTCCAGGCGGCGACGGTCGCCCGCCCGCTCCTGTGCGATCTCGCTCCGGCCTTCGGCGCCCGCCCCTTCGTCGTCGAGGTCTACGCCGCCGACGGCCGCCACGTGCTGTCGCTCGGGCTCACCCGCACCCGCTCGCTCCTGGCCCGCCGCGTCGGTTTCCCCGACTTCGGCCTGATCGACCACAACGCCCCGATCTGGCATCGCGAGCTCGATCTCTCGGGCGGACGCGCCGAAGCGTTGCGCCGGGCGATCCTCGCCGCCCTGCCCGGCCACGACGCCCTCCTCCTCGCCAAGATGCCGAAGACGGTCGAGGGCCACCCCAATCCCCTCGCCGATTGGCCGGGCGTGAGGGAGATGAACGTCGTCACCATGGTCTACGACCCGGCGAGGCGGCCGGCGACCGATCTCCCGGCGATGAAGGAGAGCGGCCGCAAACGCCGCAAACTCGACCGCGAGGGCGGCGCCATCCGTCGCGTCGACGATCCGGTCCGCGCCGCGGATCTGCTCGATTTCGCCTTCACGCTGAGGGCGGCCAAGGCCGGTCGCGACGGTCGCCGCGAGAGTCTGGACCAGCCCGACGTGCGCGCCTTCTACCGGACGATCGTCGCCGGCGGTCTGGCGGACGGCAGCGCGGTGGTCTGGGAGGTGGTCCTCGGCGAGCGCACCGTCGCCATGGTCCACGGCCTCGCCCGCGCCGGACACTTCCACGGCACCTTGATGGCGAGCGACGACGGCACCGGTCTCCAAGCCTACTCGCCCGGCATGATCGCCGTCGCCTCGGTGCTCGAGGATCACGTCGCCAGCCGCAGCGGCCTCTTCGACCTCGGGCCCGGCGAACATCCCTACAAGCGTCGCTTCGGCGGCGAGCCCTCGCCGCTCTACGAATACGACCGCGCCGCCACCCCCTTCGGCCTCGCCGCAGTCATCGACCGCGCCACCCGCCGCGCCCTCCGCGCCCGGCTGCGCCGCCACCCCGAATTTCGAGCCCGCCTCTATCGCCTGCTCGGGCGGGGGTGAGGCGGGTCGCGAAAAGGAACAGGCCCGTCGTTGCCGACGAGCCTGTTGCCGTGCATGGGACGACGAGGGGGGGCTTGCGCCCGCAAGTCTCGAAGCCAGCGTTTCAGATATGGATCTTCCGATCCGACCATTCGATGGTCGCTTCAGGCAGCCGCCTTCAGCACGTAATTGCTCGGGTCGGAACCGTCGATGACGATCGGCGGCGTTTCGGCGCTCGGAATACACCAGCCGGTCACATCCTTCACATCGATCGATTCGAGTTCGAGCCTCTGGGCAGCGAACAGCCGGATCAGCGCCTCCGCGTTGCTGTCGATCGGGAACTCTCCACGTTCCCAACGACTGATCGCGAGGGCTTCACGATGTACGATGACCGCCAGTTCGGCCTGGGTCAGGCCGATCTCGGTGCGCAGGAATCGCATTTCGCGACCGGTCATACCCGCCTTCTGGCGGACGATTCCGGTAGCGATCGCCTTGTGCAGGCCGTTGATGTTCGGCACGGTGATGCAGGTTTCTCCCGCATCGTCGGTGACGAAGCTGACGCCCTCGATGAACACGTTGTCGAGGCCGGATTCCGTGTAACGGTAAACGCTCATTCCCTTCTCCCAATGATGTCAGGTCTCGTCGACCCACATCACCGTGACGATTTTCATCCACGACTTCGCCGGATCAGGGATCACGACGACACGAACCATTCGATTTCCCGAATTCGGCGACCTGTTTTCCGGGTGGTACTTGAACAACCCGGGCTGCGTCGAAGGTTCGGGATCTCGGTGGACGAATCCTTCTTTCAGGACCCAAAGCACGTCGCCGATCACCATGTCTCTATCGGCCATGCGCATCTTCGCATGATCCGTATAGGCGAGACGCAGTTCCGGCGAACGAGCCAAAACTTGGATGTTGCGTGTCGCCTCGGCTCGGCTCCATGGCTGTTTCGTCGGGTTCGGCATCATTCCGTCCGCATGAACTTATCACCATGATAAGTCCGACACCAGATATCGGAGTCGAACATGGTGAAATCAAGGTTCGATGCGGCGATATTGCCACAGATTTTATATACGGAATATGCCCGCGCAGATTGCGTTGGCGATTATCCCCTACCCTCACACTTTCGCCGCTTCCAGCGACACCGATTCACCGCAGCCGCAGGCGGAGACCTGGTTGGGGTTCTCGAAGGTGAAGGTGGACTGCATCTTGTCGGTCTTGAAATCGACCGTGGTGCCGAGGAGATAGAGCGTCGCCTCCGGTGCGATGTAGACCTTGACGCCGTCCTGCTCGACCACGTCGTCCTTCGGGTCGGGGTCGGTCACCATCTCGATCTTGTAGGTCATGCCGGCGCAGCCGCCCTTGTCGAGGCCGAGGCGCAGACCGGCGATCGGCGTCGCCGAGCCGGCGACGATCGACCTCAGACGGGCGACCGCCGCGTCGGTGAGCTTCACCACCGGCATTCCACCGAAGAGACCCATGGCACTCTCCTCTCAGTACATGTCGAGCGCGATGCGCGCTTCGTCGGACATACGATCCTGCGTCCACGGCGGATCGAAGACGAGGTTCACCGTCACTTCGTTGATGCCGTGGACCGCGCGAATGGCGTTCTGCACCCAGTCGGGCATCTCGCCGGCGACCGGACAACCCGGCGCCGTCAGCGTCATCTCCACCGCGACGTTGCGATCGTCGTCGATGTCGACCTTGTAGATCAGGCCGAGCTCGTAGATGTCGGCCGGGATCTCCGGGTCGTAGACCGTCTTCAGCGCCCCGACGATGTCCTGGGTCAGCCGCTCCAGCTCCTCCGGCGGGATCGCCGAGCCGCCGGACGTCGCCACCTTCGCCGGACCTTCGGTGAAATGAGTATCGTAGGCTTCCATGGGTTCGATCCTCGGGGAGCGGGTCAGGCGAAGAAGTCCTGGGCCTTGGCGAGGCCTTCGACCAGACGGTCGACCTCGTCGAGGCGGTTGTACATGGCGAAGGACGCCCGGCACGTCGAACTGACGCCATAGCGCTTCAGGAGCGGCTGGGCGCAATGCGTGCCGGCGCGCACCGCGATTCCGTAGCGATCGAGGATCGTCGCGACATCATGGGCGTGCGCTCCGGCCATTTCGAAGGCGACGATCGCCCCCTTGCCCGGCGCGGTACCGAAGATCTTGACCGAGTTGAGCGAGCCGAGCCGCTCGTGGGCATAGGCCGCGAGCTTCGCCTCGTGCGCCGCGATCCGCTCGCGCCCGACGCTCTCCATGTAGGCGAGCGCCGCGCCGAGCCCGGCCGCCTCGATGATCGGCGGCGTACCGGCCTCGAAACGATGCGGCGGTTCGCCGTAGGTCACCATCTCCTCGGTCACGTCCTTGATCATCTCGCCGCCACCGAGGAACGGCGGCATCGAGGCGAGGAGATCGTAACGCCCATAGACCGCGCCGATGCCGGTCGGCCCGTAGAGCTTGTGGCCGGTGATGACGTAGAAATCGCAGCCGATGTCCTTGACGTCGACCGGCAGATGGACGGCGGCCTGGGAGCCGTCGATCAGCACCTTGGCGCCGACGGCGTGGGCCTTCTCGCAGACCGCCTTCACCGGCACGACCGTGCCGGTGACGTTCGACATCTGCGTCATCGCCACGATCTTGGTCCTGGGCCCGAGCAGCTTCTCGAACTCCTCCATCAGGAAGGAGCCGTCCTCGGCCACCGGCGCCCACTTGATCACCGCGCCGCGCCGTTCCCTGAGGAAATGCCAGGGCACGATGTTGGAGTGGTGCTCGAGGATCGACAGCACGATCTCGTCGCCCGGCTGGATCGACTGACCCAGCGAATTGGCGACGAGGTTGATGCCTTCGGTGGTCGACTTGGTGAAGATGATCTCGTCGGACGACGCCGCGCCGAGGAAGCGGCGGACGATCTCGCGCGCCCCCTCGTAGGCCTCGGTCGCCGCATTGGCGAGATGGTGCAGGCCGCGATGGACGTTGGCGTAGCGGTGCTCCATCACGTCGACCATCTCGTCGATGACGGCTCGCGGCTTCTGGGCCGAAGCGCCGTTGTCGAGGTAGACGAGCGGCTTGCCGTGGACCGTGGTCGAAAGGATCGGGAAATCCGCCCGGATCTTCTCGACATCGTAGGTGCCGAGGTCGGTGGTCGGAGCGTTCATGGCCGATTCCCCCGCGCGTCGATCCAGCCGTCGATCTCGCCCTCGATCGCGGTGCGCACGCCCTCGTCCGAGATGGCGTCGGTGACCTCGCCGAGGAAGGCGTGGATGAGCAGCCGCTCGGTCTCGTCGGCCGGGATGCCGCGGCTCATCAGATAGAACTTCAGCGTCTCGTCGATCTCGGCCACCGTCGCACCGTGGGCGCAGGCGACGTCGTCGGCGAAGATCTCGAGCTCCGGCTTGGCCTTGGCCTCGGCCCGGTCGGAGAGCAGCACCGCGTGCGCCCCCATCCGTCCGTCGGTCTGCTGCGCCGCCGGCTGCACGGTGATGCGGCCCTGGAAGACCGAGGTCGCCTCGTCGTCGACCGCCGACTTGTAGAGTTCGCGGCTGGTCGCACCGGGACCGACGTGTTCGACCACCAGCGTCGCATCGGCATGGGTCCGACCCTTGGCGAGCGTCGCACCGCGCGTCTGCAAGTCGGCGTGGGCGCCGAGCGTCGCGAAGACCTGGGTACGGGCGATCTTCGCCCCGAGAGTCGCCACCGTGTGATCGAGCGCGGCGTGATCGCCGATCGCCACCGCCAGGGTCGAGAAGCGCGCGCCGTCGTGGCTCTCGCGCTGCCGATCGACCCAGGTGACCTTCGCCTTCGCGGCGACGGTCATCTCGACCAGCGTATGGGCGTGAACGACCGAGCCTTCCGGGCTCTCGTGGCTCTCGAGCACCGTCGCCGACGCCCCCTCGCCCACCTCGACGAGATGACGCACGAAGGCCGAGGCCGAGACCCCGGTCGACACGTGACGGATCTCCAGCGGCCGCGCCATCGTCGCCCCGTCGGCGACGCGCAGCACCAGACCGTCGGAGAAGAAGGCTGAGACGAGGCTGACAAGCGGATCGGTCTCCGCCGCCGTCCCCGGCGCCACCCGGGCCCCGAGACCGCGGACCGCCCCGTCCGACGCCATCGTCGCGGCGAGCGTCGCAACGCTCACGCCGTCACCCAGCCCGGCGAGATCGGAGAGATCGGCGACGAACCAGCCGTCGACGAACACCGCCCGCGCCGGTTTCACGGCGGCGAAGACGTCGGCGCCGAGCGCTGCCCGAGCCGCGTCGAGCGACGGCCGAGCGGCCGGCTCCGGGGCGCTCGCCAACATCGAGCGCAGGTCGGTGAAGTGATAGGCCTCGACGCGACGATGCGGCAGGCCCTGCGCGGCGAACCGTGCGAAGGCCGTCTCGCGGTCGAGATCCGGCAATTCGGCGTCGATCCGCCGGAAGGCCGCTTCCAGCGCCTCCTCGGCCTTCGTCCGCCGTCGATCGGGAGCGAGTACCAGGTTCATCGCCGCCC
Source organism: Pinisolibacter sp. (assembly GCF_036782435.1). Taxonomy (NCBI): domain Bacteria; kingdom Pseudomonadati; phylum Pseudomonadota; class Alphaproteobacteria; order Hyphomicrobiales; family Ancalomicrobiaceae; genus Pinisolibacter; species Pinisolibacter sp. Next base: position 52,789 of record NZ_DAIPZB010000013.1, read on the forward strand.
CCTCACGCCGCTTCTTCCGAAGCGTAGTCGGCATAGCCCTTCGCCTCGAGTTCGAGCGCCAGTTCCGGCCCGCCGGTCTTCACGATCCGCCCCTTGGAGAGGACGTGGACGACGTCCGGGCGGATGTGGTCGAGGAGGCGCTGATAATGGGTGATGACGATGAACGAGCGGTTCGGCGCCCTGAGCGCGTTGACGCCGTCGGAGACGACCTTCAGCGCGTCGATGTCGAGGCCCGAGTCGGTCTCGTCGAGGATGCACAGCTTCGGCTGCAGGATCGCCATCTGCAGGATCTCGTTGCGCTTCTTCTCACCGCCGGAGAAGCCGACGTTGACCGGGCGCTTGAGCATGTCCTGGGTGATCTTGAGCTTGCCGGCCTCGGTGCGGACGAGACGCATGAAGTCCGGGGTCGAGATCTCGTCTTGCCCACGCGCCTTGCGCTGGGCGTTGAGCGCCGCCTTGAGGAAGGTCATGTTGGCGACGCCGGGGATCTCCACCGGATACTGGAAGGCGAGGAAGACGCCGTTGGCCGCACGCAGCGACGGATCCATGTCGAGGATGTCGACGCCGTCGAGCATCGCCGCGCCGTCGGTGACGCGGTAGCCGGGCTTGCCGGCGAGCACGTGGGAGAGGGTCGACTTGCCCGCCCCGTTCGGCCCCATGATGGCGTGGACCTCGCCGGACTTCACCACGAGGTCGAGCCCGCGCAGGATCTCGCGCCCTTCATTCTCGATCTCGGCATGCAGGTTCTTGATCTCGAGCATCGTATCGTTCCGTTTCGTACGGCCTTTCGGCCTTCGATCTCACTTCATCGCCCGCGCTCACGCCGATGTGGCGGATCGAGCGGGCCGCGAACTGCAAATCCTTCTCCCCTTGCGGGAGAAGGTGGCCGAAGGCCGGATGAGGGGTCTGGACCTCTCCGCGAACCTCGGCATCCGGGAAACGCTTCCTGCCGCTTCGCGGCGCCCCCTCATCCGCCCCTTCGGGGCACCTTCTCCCGCGCGGGGAGAAGGGAGGCGCCGGTCGCCGGAGAGGCATCCCTCCCCGGGCTCCTACCCCACCGAGCCTTCGAGGCTCACGCCGATCAGCTTCTGCGCTTCCACCGCGAATTCCATCGGCAGCTGCTGCAGCACGTCGCGGACGAAGCCGTTGACGATCAGCGCCACCGCCTCCTCCGGGTCGAGCCCGCGGGAGATGCAGTAGAACAGCTGGTCGTCGGAGATCTTCGACGTGGTCGCCTCGTGCTCGACCTTGGCGCGGGGATTGCCGCTCTCGAGATAGGGCACCGTGTGGGCGCCGCAGTCGTGGCCGATGAGCAGGCTGTCGCAGTTGGTGAAGGAGCGCGCCCCGTCGGCCTTGCGATTGACCTTCACCTGACCGCGGTAGGTGTTCTGCGAGTGGCCGGCCGAGATGCCCTTGGAGATGATCCGGCTCGAGGTGCGCTTGCCGAGGTGGATCATCTTGGTGCCGCTGTCGACCTGCTGACGGCCGTTCGACACCGCGATCGAGTAGAACTCGCCCTTCGAGTCGTCGCCGCGCAGGATGCAGCTCGGGTACTTCCAGGTGATGGCCGAGCCGGTCTCCACCTGCGTCCACGAGATCTTCGAGCGATCACCCCGGCAATCGCCACGCTTGGTGACGAAGTTGTAGATGCCGCCCTTGCCGTCCTTGTCGCCGGGATACCAGTTCTGGACGGTCGAGTACTTGATCTCGGCGTCTTCCATGGCGACGAGTTCGACCACCGCGGCATGGAGCTGGTTCTCGTCGCGCTGCGGCGCGGTGCAGCCCTCGAGATAGCTCACGTAGGAGCCCTTCTCGGCGATGATCAGCGTGCGCTCGAACTGACCGGTCTTCTTCTCGTTGATGCGGAAGTAGGTGGAGAGTTCCATCGGACAGCGCACCCCTTCCGGGATGTAGACGAAGGAGCCGTCCGAAAAGACCGCCGAATTGAGGGTGGCATAATAGTTGTCGGTGACCGGCACGACCGAACCGAGGTACTTCTTCACCAGATCCGGATGCTCACGCATCGCTTCGGAGATCGAGCAGAAGATGATGCCGTGCTTCGACAATTCCTCGCGGAAGGTGGTGACCACCGAGACCGAGTCGAAGACCGCGTCGACCGCCACCTTGGCGCCTTCGACGCCCGCCAGCACCGCCTGCTCCCGGAGCGGAATGCCCAGCTTCTCGTAGGTCTTGAGCAGCTCCGGATCGACCTCGTCGAGGCTCTTCGGCCCCGGCGTCGATTTCGGCGCAGCGTAATAGTAGATGTCCTGGAAGTCGATCTGCGGGTAGTGCACCCGCGCCCACGTCGGCTCCTCCATGGTCAGCCAACGCTTGTAGGCGTCGAGCCGCCATTCGAGCATCCACTCGGGCTCGTTCTTCTTCGCGGAGATGAAGCGGATGACGTCTTCGCCGAGCCCTTTGCGGGCGCGCTCCGACTCGATGTCGGTCTCGAAGCCGTACTTGTACTGGTCAACGTCGATCGCCCGGACCTGGTCGACCGTCTCTTTCACTGCAGCCATGTGTTTCTCTCTTCACAGCGCGGGTTCAAGGCCCGTGGGTTCGAGAAGGATTCCAACCTAATCGCAATTCCGTTCGCGGTCGAAGGATTTTCTCCGATCGACCTCACTTTCGTGCGAGCCGGCCCATCACCCGCGCCCACACCGCGACGAAGCGCTCGGCTTCCTCTCGGGTGGTCCCGGGACCGATGGAGATCCGGAGCCCGGAGCGGACGACGTCCGCCGGAAGCCCCATCGCCTCGGCCACATGGCTCGGCCCGACCTTGCCCGAAGAGCAGGCCGAACCGGCCGAGATCGCCACACCCTCGAGGTCGAAGGCGATCACCGCCGTCTCGGCCGAGACGCCCGGAACCGCGATCATCGATGTGTTGGCGATCCGCCGCGCCGCGGCGCCGAACACATTCGCATTGGAAGATATAGAGCGTAGCTCGGCTTCCAACCAGTCCCGCAGCTCTGAAACATACGCGATTTCGCGTAGGTGCCGTCGCGCCTGCGCCGCCGCCACGCCGAAAGCGGCGATTCCGGGCGTCGCATGGGTGCCACCGCGCCGGTTCGCCTCCTGCGATCCCGGGATCAGCGCCGCCGGCAGTACCTCCGGATTGCGCAGGATCAGCGCGCCCGTCCCCGGCAATCCGCCGATCTTGTGGGCCGAGAGCGCCATCGTATCGACGTCGAGCCCCGGATCGTCGAGCCGCAGTCGGCCCGCCCCCTGCACAGCGTCGCAATGGCTGAAGCCCCCCGCCGCTCGCACCAACCGAGCGATCTCGGCCACCGGCTGGATCACCCCGGTCTCCGAATTGGCGAGCTGGACGGCGACCATCACCTGCTCGCCGTCGTGCGTCGCCCGTTCGAGCCGCTCGCCGAGGCGGTCGAGCCGCAGCACCCCGTCGCCGTCGACCGGCAGCCGCTCCACCCGATCGGGCGGAAAGCGCCCGCCGGAGAGCACCGACGGATGCTCCGTCGCCCCGACCAGCAGCCGGTCGACGACGATCTCGTCGCGCCCGACCGTGAGCCTCGGCGTCAGCGCCGTGACATTGGCTTCCGTCGCTCCCGAGGTGAAGACCACCCGCGCCGGCGCCACGCCGGCGAGCAGCGCCACCTCCTCGCATGCCGTTTCGATCCGCCCGCGCGCCGCCCGGCCTTCGGCGTGAACCGACGACGGATTGCCCCCGGCCCGCGCCGCCGCCACCGCCGCGTCGAGTGCGGCCTCGAGCACCGGCGCACCGGCGTTGTGATCGAAGTGGAGGCGCTGCGTCGTCGGCACCGTCGTTCCGTTCGTCTTCCCTAGGGACAGGAGACGCGAAGTCCCGCGCCGATCGCGGCCCTCCTCCCCTCGTGTCGGATTTGCTTGAAATTCGCCCCCCGGGTCGTGGTAACAGTGGCGACCCACGACGGATCCCCTCCGTCGCGCCACCACTCCATCCCAGGGGACGGGCGCCTCTCGGCACCCTTCGGCGAACCGCCGGAGCGCCGCATACGCTGCTCGCCCCGATCGCGAGGTCGATCCTACCCATGCCCGAGGTGATCTTCAACGGACCGGCCGGTCGCATCGAGGGGCGCTTCCAGCCCGCCAAGGTGCGCAACGCGCCGATCGCGCTGATTCTTCATCCCCATCCGCAGTTCGGCGGGACGATGAACAATCAGATCGCCTATCAGCTGTTCTACATGTTCGCCAAGCGCGGCTTCGCCGTGCTGCGCTTCAACTTCCGTGGCGTCGGCCGCTCTCAAGGCGCCTTCGATCACGGCGCCGGTGAACTCTCGGATGCCGCCGCCGCCCTCGATTGGGCCCAGACCATCCACCCCGACGCCCGCTCGTGCTGGATCGCCGGCTTCTCCTTCGGCGCCTGGATCGGCATGCAACTGCTGATGCGCCGCCCGGAGATCGAGGGTTTCATCTCGATCGCCCCGCCGGCCAACCTGCACGACTTCTCCTTCCTCGCCCCCTGCCCGTCGTCCGGCCTGATCATCCACGGCGACGTCGACAAGGTGGTGCCTCAGAAGGACATCCAGACGCTGGTCGACAAGCTCAAGACCCAGAAGGGCATCGTCATCGACCAGAAGATCGTCGAAGGGGCGAACCACTTCTTCGAGAACAAGGTCGAAGAGCTGATGGGCCACTGCGAGTCCTACGTCGACATGCGCCTCGCCATGGCCAACGAGACGGTTTGAGCGAAGCAGTCCGAAGAACGCGACCTCGACGGCGGTGGACGGTGCCGTCCGCCGCCGTCGCCGTTTTCGGGCGGCATACGGGCGAGCGCTCCTCCACCCGTCGATCCGCTTGAAGGATCGATCAGGGGATTTGGATGGCGCCGCGGCGGCGCGCGCGCCAAGATCGCCCCTCGAACCATCGAGGAGACCTCCATGCCCCTTCGCCTCGTCGTCGCCGGCGCCACCGGCTGGGTCGGCCGCGCTCTCGTCGCCGCGATCACCGCCGCACCCGATCTCGACCTCGTCGGCGCCGTCGCCCGCTCCCGTGCCGGCGAGGACGCGGGGCTGGCGAGCGGGCTCGCGCCGACCGGCGTCACCCTCACCGCCACCCTCGAGGAGGCGCTCGCCGTCGCCTCCGACGTGGTGATCGACTACACCAAGCCGCATGTCGTGAAGGGCCATGCGCTGACCGCGCTGGCGAGCGGCCGCCACGTGGTGATCGGCACCTCGGGATTGACCGCCGACGACTACGAGGAGATCGACACCGCCGCGAAGGCCGCCGGCCGCGGCGTCATCGCCGCCGGCAATTTCTCGATCACCGCGACGCTTCTGCGGAAATTCGCCCTCGAGGCCGCCCGCCTCGTCGCCGATGTCGAGATCATCGACTACGCCTCGCCGGCCAAGCCGGATGTCCCTTCGGGCACCGGACGCGAACTCGCCGAGGCGCTCTCCGCCATCCGCCGCCCCGGCACGTCCAAGCCGGTCGACGAACTGACCGGCCTGAAGGAGACGCGCGGCGCCACCGTCGCCCGGCCGACGCCGATCCAGATCCACTCGGTGCGGATGCCGTCCTTCGTGCTCTCCTGCGAGGCGATCTTCGGCGCCCCCGAGGAACGCCTCGTCATCCGCCACGACGCCGGCTCCTCCGCCGCCCCTTACGTCGGCGGCACGCTGCTCGCCGCCCGCAAGGTGGTCGAGCGCGTCGGCCTGACGCGCGGCATGGAGAGCCTCATCGGCTGAGACGGTTCGGACGAACCTCCGCGACCTTGCGCCGCCACACCACCGCACCGCCGGCGCCGGAAGCCGCCGCTTTCACGGCGCGCGGCGAGCCGTTCGGCTTCGCCGTCTCGGAGCGGACCGGTGGCGACGGTCGCAGTGCCGCCGCGCCACCCGGACGCGGCGATCGCCACCCCGAGATGGCGAGCCAGAGAAGCACCATCCCGCAGAACCCGACCCAGCCGGCATAGGCCGTGAGCCACTGCTCCTCCTCCGAGGCCTGCCACAGCTCGGAGCTCAGATGGCCGAAGATTCGCACCGGTTCGCCGAGGTCGATCGCGTCGAGGACGCGCCCCGCTTCGCCGAGGAGCCCGAGACCGACGATGCCGACCAGGATCGGGCGGCGGGTGGCGATGTCGCGCAGGGCGCGGAAGGTGCGAAACGGATTCATCACCTCACGCCCTCGCCGTCACGCCGCCGCAGGTCGGTTCCTTCACCCCCGTCGTCCCGGGGAAGGACAGCGGCAACCCCTCGAGGTGGCGCACCGCGAGATGGGCGAAGGCCTGCGCCTCGAGGAAGTCGGTCGACCAGCCGACGGCGCTCGCCGTCGTCACCGGCACGTTGGTGCGCTCTACGATCATCCCCATCAGTGTCGGATTGTGCGCCCCGCCGCCGGCGACCACCAGGGTCCGCGGCATCTCGGGCAAGAGCCGCAGCCCGGCCGCCACCGCCGCCGCGGTGAAGGCGGTGAGCGTCGCCGCCCCGTCGGCCGTCGAGAGGCCTTCCACCGCGGCGCGCGAGAAGGCGTTGCGATCGAGCGACTTCGGCGGCGGCGCGTCGAAGAACGGATGGGCGAGGAGCCGCGCCAGCACGTCCTCGTCGACCCGCCCCTTCGCCGCCAGACGGCCGTCCTCGTCGACCGGCTGCCCGGTCCTTTCGAGGCACCAGTCGTCGATCAGCGCGTTGCCGGGACCGCAGTCGAAGGCGAGGAGATCGCCCTCGCCGCCGTCGCCGACGAAGGTGAGGTTCGCCACCCCGCCGACGTTGAGCACCGCCACCGGCCGCGGCAGATCGGATTTCGCCACCAGCCCGGCGTGATAGATCGGCACCAGCGGCGCTCCCTCGCCGCCCGCCGCCACGTCGGCGGCGCGGAAGTCGTAGACCACCGGCGCGCCGATCGCCCGGGCGAGCGCCAACCCGTCGCCGAGCTGCACCGTGATCCCCCGCCCCGGGGCGTGGAGCACCGTCTGGCCGTGGAAGCCGATCACCGCGACGTCGAGGGACGAGAGACCGTAGGTCGCGAAGAACGCCTTCACCGCGTCGACGTGCGCCTCGGTCACCACCCGTTCTGCGAGGACGAATTCCGCCGGTCGTTCGGATCGTCGGGCGATGGTCGGCGCCTCCATGACCGCCACGCGGATCGCCGCGCGTTCACTCTCCGAATAGGGCCGGAACAGCGTCGGCCCGAACTGTGTGACGGTGCGCCCGTCGGTCTCGATCGCCGCCACGTCGACGCCGTCCATCGACGTGCCGCTCATCAGACCGATCGCCAAGCGTTGTCCAGCCATCCTCGCCTCGTCCTTCGCCCGCATCGGGGGGTGCGATCGGCTCCGCGAGATGCTATGAGCCGACGCCGGCCTCTCGAGGCCCCGCATCCTATAGGGTTCCGCCGATCATGACCGCGTTCAAGTCCGATTTCCTGCGCGTGCTCTCCGAGCGCGGCTTCATCCACCAGATCTCCGATCCGGCAGGTCTCGACGAAGCCTGCGCCAAGGGTCCGATCACCGCCTATATCGGCTTCGACGCGACCGCCCCCTCGCTCCACGCCGGCTCGCTGATCCAGATCATGATGCTGCACTGGATGCAGGAGACCGGTCATCGGCCGATCGCCCTGATGGGCGGCGGCACCACCATGATCGGCGATCCGTCGTTCAAGGACGAGGCGCGCAAGCTCCTCACCGTCGAGGACATCGACCGGAACCTGGAGGGCATCAAGCGGGTGTTCTCGAAGTTCCTCGACTTCGACGGCGGCCGAGCCTTGATGATCAACAACGCCGACTGGCTGCGCCACCTCAACTACGTCGAGTTCCTGCGCGATGTCGGCCGCCACTTCTCGGTCAACAAGATGCTCAGCTACGACTCGGTCAAGCTGCGCCTCGACCGCGAGCAGTCGCTGAGCTTCCTCGAGTTCAACTACATGATCCTGCAGGGCTACGACTTCGTCGAGCTCCACCGCCGCACCGGCTGCATCCTGCAGATGGGCGGCTCGGATCAGTGGGGCAACATCGTCAACGGCATCGATCTCGGCCACAAGATGGAGCGGGCGCAGTTCTACGCGCTGACCTCGCCGCTACTCACCACCTCGTCGGGCGGCAAGATGGGCAAGACCGCCTCCGGCGCGATCTGGCTCGAGCCCGACATGCTCAGCCCCTACGACTACTGGCAGTATTGGCGCAACACCGAGGACGCCGACGTCGGCCGCTTCTTCAAGCTCTACACCAAGCTGCCGATGGACGAGATCGCCCGCCTCGCTGCGCTGGGCGGGGCCGAGATCAACGAAGCCAAGAAGATCCTGGCGACCGAGGTCACCGCCCTCGTCCACGGCCGCACCGCGGCCGATCAGGCGGCCGAGACGGCGCGCAAGACCTTCGAGGAAGGCGCGCTCGCCGCGACGCTGCCGACGGTCGAGATCCCCACCGCCGAGCTTTCCGCCGGCCTCGGCGTCCTCGCTGCCTTCGTCCGCGCCGGCCTCGCCGCCTCCAACGGCGAAGCCCGCCGGGCGGTCCAGGGCGGCGCAGTCAAGGTCAACGACGTCCCGGTCGCCGACGAGCGCCTGACGCTCACCGCCGCCGACCTCGTCGACGGCGTGATCAAGCTCTCCCAGGGCAAGAAGAAGCACGTGCTGCTGAAGCCGGTGAATTTGGGCCCGATCCCGGACGGAGGGGATTGGGAGTGATCCGACAAGCGAATTGAGGCCGTCATCCCCGGCCGGAGCGAAGCGGAGGGGAAGGGGATCCAGGCGGCGTCTCGCCGAACCGAAACGTCGCTGGGTCCCCTTCCCTCGCCCTTCGGGCTCGCCGGGGACGACGGCCGAGAATCGGGAGCGACGTCCCTCCCCCACACGTCTCGCGTCCACCAGTGGTCGACGTCACAGGATGGCCCTCGCCGTTCACCTCCGCCTTGAAATCGCTCCCCTCCCCGGCGTATGAACACCCTCGGTCGGCAGTTCACCGAGGCGTCGCCACCCCTCACGGGGCAAGCTCAACCTGCCATCATCTCCGCACTCGACACGCCTTCTCGTCGTGCCGCGTCGGCAAGGGCGACCACCGGCAGTCCTCAGGACCCCTGCGGCACATCGCACGAGGAAGAGCGATGTCCAGAACGCCCCTGCCCTTCGCCACGAGCGACATCTCCGCGCTCGCCCGTTCGCTCGCCCGCCAGTCGGCGGACCACGACGGCGCCCCCGGTCACGTCGATTGGCTGAACATGCTGGCGCGCGGCGTCGGCTTCTCGAACTTCCAGCATTTCCGCGCCCAGGCGGAGGACCGCGAGAAGCTCGAGACCCCACCACCGCCGACCGTGCCGGTCGACATGGTCCGCCTCGCCCGCATCGCTCGCTATTTCGACGAGGCGGGCAAGTTGATCCGCTGGCCCGGAAAAGCGAGCCATCGGCCGGATTGCCTGTGGGTGATGTGGTCGCGCCTGCCGGCCGATCGGGTCATGCACGAACGCGAGGTCAACCGGCGCCTCGGTGCCGAACATCTCTTCGGCGACCATGCGCTGCTGCGGCGCGAGTTGGTCGACAACGGCCTGATGCGCCGGACGATCGACGGCCGCGAATACCGCCGCATCGAAAAGGCACCACCGGCCGAAGCGCGGGAAGCGATCCGTCTCGTCGGCCGACGCACCCGGTCGTGACCGCGATGCGGGGAGACACCCCTCTCCCCGCATCCGACCCTTCGATGGATCGCGATCCGGTGCTAGGGTCGGGCGACACCTCATCGCCGAGCCGAAGCAGCGGAAGCTCCCCATGTCCGACAAGGTCGTCGTTCTCGCCGACGAACGCCCCGCCCCCTCCGACGGCCCCCTCGTGCGCGCCCGGCTCAGACTGCGGCTCGTCCTCGGCGCCGGTCACAAGCTCGGCCCCGGCAAGATCGATCTCCTGGAGGCGATCGCCGCCACCGGGTCGATCAGCGGCGCCGGTCGCACCATGGGCATGAGCTATCGCCGCGCCTGGATCCTCATCGACGAGGCCAATCGCATGTTCACCGAACCGCTGGTCGCCACCGCGGCGGGCGGCGCCGGTGGTGGCGGGGCGCATCTGACCGATCTCGGCCGCGAGGTCGTCGCCGCCTTCCGCCGCATCGAGGCGAGAACGCGCGAGGCGATCGCCGAGGAACTCGGCCCCGTCGAGGCGCGTTTCGCCGATCTCGACGCACCGCTCCCCGAGCGCTGATCTCAATCGGCGACGACCCGCAGGCCCGGTACGGCGCGTTCGTCGATCGACACCGCCTTGATCAGCGCCTGCACCTCGTCGCCGGCGTCGAGCCCCAGGTCGTCGACGGCGAGCCGCGTCGCATAGGCGTGCAGCCGGTCGCCGCCTGTGAGTTCGAGCGTCACCAGCGCGAAGGGTCCGTGATCGGTGTCGACCCGGATCACTCGGCCCGCCAGCGCCGTGCGCACGCTGACCTGATGGGTCCGCGCCAGCGACAGCGTCACCTCGGTCGCGCGGATCGCCACCCGCACGTCCGAGCCGATCGTGGGCAGGAGCCCCGGCACGACGATCCGCCCGGCCGGATGGTCGACGAAGGAGAGCCCGTAGTCGGGATCGACCCGCCCCACCTCGCCCGTCAGCACCGAGACCGCCTCGAAGCGGCCGGCCGCCGGAGCGAGCGCCGTCGGCGCCAGCACCTCGGCCGGCGTGCCGATCCGCGCCACCTTTCCGTGATCGAGCCGGACCACCGTCGTGGCGAGCCGCGCCACCTCCTCGACCGAATGGCTGACGTAGACGATCGGAATGCCGAACTCGTCGCGCAGCCGTTCGATGAACGGCAGGATCTCCAGCTTGCGCTGGTCGTCGAGCGCCGCCAGCGGTTCATCCATCAGCAACAGATCGGGCGAAGTGAGCAGCGCCCGGCCGATCGCCACCCGCTGCTTCTCGCCACCCGACAACGTCGCCGGCCGCCGCTTCATCAGATGGCCGATGCCGAGCACCTCGACCACCGCGTCGCGACCGATCCGCCGCGCCGCTTTCGGCGTGAAGAAGCGGCCGTAGGCGAGATTGGTCGCCACGTCGAGATGGGGAAAGAGCTGCGCGTCCTGGAAGACGAGGCCGATGCGCCGACGATGCGGCCGCAGGCGCACCCCGGCGACCGTGTCGGCGAGCACCCGGTCGCCGAGGACGATGCGGCCCTCGTCGGGACATTCGAGCCCGGCGATCAGCCGGATCACCGTCGTCTTGCCGCAACCCGAGGGGCCGAAGAGACCGGTCACCCCGGCGCGCCCCTCGAAGGCGACGTCGAGGGCGAAGTCGCGCCGCGCCAGTTTCACCGCGACCGAGATCATGCCGCCACCCCCCGCCGCGCCCGCCGCACCGCGACCTCGGAGATCACCAGCGCGCCGAGCGCGATCGCCGCCGCGACCAACGACAGTTTCAGAGCTCCCGCCTCGCCCCCGGGCGTCTGGGTCAGCGCATAGATGGCGGAGGGGATGGTCTGCGTCTGTCCGGGGATGTTGGAGACGAAGGTGATGGTGGCGCCGAATTCGCCGAGCGCCTTGGCGAAGGCGAGCACCGCGCCGGCGACGATGCCGCGCACCGCGAGCGGCAGCGTCACCGTGGCGAAGACCCAGAGCGGCGGCGCGCCGAGCGTGGCGGCGGCCTGTTCGACCCGCACGTCGATCGCTTCGATCGACAGCCGGATGGCCCGCACCATCAGCGGGAAGCCCATGATCCCGGCGGCGAGCGCCGCGCCGGTCCAGCGGAAGGAGAAGACGAGGCCGAGATGGTCGGCGAGGAAGGCGCCGAAGACACCGCGTCGGCCGAAGAGCAGCAGCAGCGCATAGCCGGTGACCACCGGTGGCAACACCAGCGGCAGGTGCACGACGCCGTCGAGAAGCGACTTGCCCCAGAAGTCGCGTCGCGCCAACACCCAGGCGACCGCCACCGCGAAGGGCACCGCCACCACCGTGGCGATGCCCCCGACCTTCAGCGACAGCTGGATCGCCGTCCATTCTTCCGCGGAGAACACCTCGCCCGACCCTCTCTCGCTTCATACGGGATCCGGCGGATCGCTGCGCGACGCCGGATCCGATTCATCGAAAAAGCCTCTGTTTCGACGGGCCCTTTTCGATGAGGGGAATACGGAATTCGGATGAGACCGTCCGAATTCCGTATCACTTCACCGGGGTGAAGCCCTGATCGGCGAAGATCTTGGCAGCCTCCGGGCCCTTCAGGAAGGCGAGATATTCGGCGGTCGCCGGCGAAGTCGCCTCCTTGGTGATCGCCACCGGATAGACCACCGGCGGATGGGTGCCGGCCGGGAAGACGCCGACCACCGCCACCTTGGGTTCGGACTTGGCGTCGGTGGCGTAGACGATGCCGTATTTCGCCTCGCCGCGCGCCACCAGCGCCAGCGCCACGCGGACGTTCTCGGTGCCGGCGATCTTCGGCTCGACCTCGCCCCAGACGCCGAGCGCCGTCAACGCCGCCTTGGCGTATTTCCCGGCGGGCACCGAGCGCACGTCGCCGGTGGCGAGCTTGCCGTCGCCGATCGCCGCGGCGAGTGGGAAGCCGGGGGCTATGTCGATGCCGGCGGTGGTGCCGGCAGGCGCGATCAGCACCAGCGCGTTGGCGACGAGATCGGAGCGCGTGCCCGGCCGGACGAGGTCCTTCTTGTCGAGGAAGTCCATCCAATCGAGATCGGCGGAGATGAAGACGTCGGCCGGCGCTCCCTGCTCGATCTGCTTGGCGAGCGCCGAGGACGAGGCGTAGGAGACCGTCACGGTCTTCCCCGTCTTCGCCGTCCATGCCGCATCGACCGCATCGAGCGCGGTCTTCAGCGACGCCGCGGCGAAGACCGTCGGCCCGGCCGACTGCGCGACGGCGGTCTCACCGGCCACGGACGCGACCACCAGGAGAGCGCCGAGCCCGGTCGCGGCGACCGTGCGGCGGAGAGCGGAGAAGAAACTCATCGTCGGAAATCCTTGCTGGGGATGGCGAGGAAGGAGCGGACGGCGAGAGGGGTCGCCGCCCGCCCCGCTCACGCGACGCCGATCATGACGTCGGAGGCCTTGATGATCGCCGACGCCGGCTGGCCTTCGACCAGACCGAGATCGTCGACCGCCTGATTGGTGATCGACGCGGTGACGATCAATCCCGGCGCGAGCTCGAGGACCACATGGGCCGTGGTCGTCCCCTTGGTGACGGAGAAGATGGTGCCGGGAAGAATGTTGCGAGCGGAGAGCTTCATGGCGCGGACCTCGGTCGATCGGATGCGCTATATCTGATCAGATATAGCGCATCCTGTCCACCGCCCCTCGACGTCCCCGACGCCCGAAATTTCGACCCCTCCGCCCATCCCTCGAGCAGATCGCACCGCCGGTGCCGGGCTCACGCCCCGTCGCGCCGCCGCCCGGCGAAGCCTTCGAGGATCGCCCGCGCCGTCGGGTCGGCGAAGATCTCGGCCATCGACGCATGGAGGCGCCGCCGCCAGTTCGGCCGCTCGCGGTCGGTGCCGGGCAGGTTGAGCCGCTCCACCTCGCCGGAAAGATCGTCCGCCTGCACCAGCGCCAACGCCGAAGACGCACGCCCGAGCCAGGCATGGACGGCGACCGACACCTCGTCGGGCAGGTGGTCCGGCAGGTCCTCCTCGCTCCAGCGGTATTCGAGAAGACCGGCGCGCACCAGCGTGCCGAGCAGGATGCGCCGCTCCTTCACCCGCGCCGCCGATTGGCGCACCGCCTCCTCCTCGTCGAGAAGCCCGAGCGCCTCGCGTTCGGCGATGTCGCTCGCCTCCCACCAGCCGGCCAGCGTCGGCAGATCGTGGGTGGAGACGCAGGCCGCGCCGAGCGGCGGATAGTGTTCGGGCGGCTTGAAGTTCTGCCCCTCGTGCTCGAACCACAGCACCTGATAGGACAGCACCCGCGCCTCCGCCATGCGCTCGCGGAAGCCGTGCGGCACCGTGCCGAGATCCTCGCCGACGACGACGCATCCGGCCCGCCGGCTCTCCAGCGTCAACTGGCCGAGGAGGTCCTCGAGCGGCATGTCGACATAGGCGCCCTGCGGCCCGCGCATCCCGTCGGGAACGACGAAGAGCCGCCTGAGCCCCAGCACGTGGTCGATGCGCAGCGCCCCGGCATGCGCCATGTTGGCCCGCACCAGCTCGGCGAAGGAGGCGAAACCGTTGCGCGCCCATTCGATCGGGTTGGGCGGCGGCAGCGACCAGACCTGCCCCTCCGGACCGAGCGGATCCGGCGGCGCGCCGACCGAGACGAAGCGCATCAGCCCGGCGCCGGCGCCCCACGCCTCCGCCCCGTCGGGGGCGCAGCCGACCGCGAGATCGCGATAGAAGCCGAGATCGAGCCCGGCCTCGCGCGACCGCCGCGCCGCCTCGCTCATCTGCCGGGCGGCGAGCCACTGCAGGAACATCGACCAGGAGACGGCCCGCGCGTGCTTGTCGCGGAAGGCGGCGACGCCGGCGGCTTCCGCCGTCGCCAGATCCGCCGGGAAGGCGCTCGACGACATCGCCCCGGTCACCGCGGCGATCGCCTCGAAAGTGGCGAAGCGGGCGAGCCCCTCCCCGCCCGCCGCCCGGAAGGCGGCGAAGTCGAGGACCAGCGGATCGCTCGGCCGGTTGGCGGCGAGCTCCTGGAAGGTCGAGAAAGCGGCGCGCAGCACCGCCGATTTCGCCGCCCACACCGCCGAGTGGTCGACGTGGTCGAGCCGCGCCAGCCGCGGGAATTCGAGCGCCGTGCGCACCACCTCCGGCCCTGCGCCGACCTGAAGGGCGGCGGGAAGCCGCGTCACGTCGATGTAGATCGGATCGAGGAAGCGTCGGTCGGAGGGCGCATAGGGGCTCGCCCGCTCGCGATCCTGCGGGAAGAGCGCATGGATCGGATTGATCCCGAGCGTCGAGGCGCCGGCTTCGGCCGCGAACACGCCGGCCTGCCGCAGCGTGGTGAAGTCGCCGATCCCCTGGTCGCCGTCGTGGCGCCAGGAATAGAGGTGGCCGGCGACGCCGAACCGCCGGTGCCCATGGGCCAGGGCCTCGGGCAGATGGCAGGTCGCCGGAGCGACCACGAGCACGGTCGAGACGTCCGGTCGATCGAGATGGACGCGATGCCGCCCGATCGGCAGTTCCGGCAACCGCACCCGACTGCGCGTGACGACGCGCCCGTCGCGGGTGGTGTGGCGCTCGATCCGCCCTTCTCCCGGCTGGACGGTGAGCGTCGCGGTCTCGCCCGCCTCCGTTTCGATCGTCAGGGTGAAGGATCTGTGGCCCCGTGACGGATCGCCGCCCAGCGGCAGTTCGAAGGGGCGCCCTTCGAAGATCGTGTGGGTGAGCGGCAGCGGCCGATCGCAGGTTTCGGAGAGCAACAGCTCGAGACTGTCGCGCGCCTCGCCCACCGTCTCTGCCGCGAGCCCCATCGCCGTCAGGATGGCGCGCTTGGTGTCGTCGCCGACGCGGGTGACGTTGCCGGAGAGATCCCACCAGTCCGCCGCGATCCCGGCGACGCGGGCCAGTTTGTCGAGCGTATGGGCATCGACCGGCTTCGCCTGCGCCTCCTCGGGGATCGGCTCTTCGACCACCACCGTGACCGAGCGGCCGTCGATGGCGAACTTGGCGCCGGTCGAGGTCACCCGATAGGGATGGGCGCTGTCGAGCGCCAGCCGCCAGCGATGACCCGGCCGCGCCGCCGGCGGTACGAAGACGGCGACGCGCGGATCCGGCGACATGACCACCGCCACTCGATCGATCGCACCGTCGTCGCCCTGTGCCGCGAACACCGCGGCGACGCGGAAGGTCTCCGGATCGTGCCAATCGGTGTCGGTGAAGCGATGTCCGTCGAGCGTCGTCCATTCGACGTCCGGCAGACCGCTGTCGCCGACCGGTTCGCCGGTCAGCGGCCGATCGTCGGTGAGCGCCGGGTGGGCGCGCCGGAGCGCGATCGCCCGCGCCGTGTAGACCGAGAGATCGGTGTCGCCGCGGCTCCAGTCGAGCCAGGAGATCTCGTTGTCCTGGGCGTAGGCGTTGTTGTTGCCCTGCTGGGAGCGGCCGAGCTCGTCGCCCATCGAGAGCATCGGCGTGCCGCGCGAGGCGAGGAGCGTGGTCAGCAGCGCCCGCACGTCGCGCGCCCGCGCCGCCAGGATCGCCGGATCGTCGGTGGCGCCCTCCGCCCCGTGGTTCCACGAGTGGTTGGCGTCGGTGCCGTCGCGGTCGTCCTCGCCGTTCGCCCGGTTGTGCTTCTTCGAATAGGAGACGAGATCGGCGAGAGTGAAGCCGTCGTGGGCGGTGATGAAATTGACCGAGTCCGAGAGCCGCCGCCGCCGCCCGCCGCCGAAGACGTCGCCCGAGCCGGCGAAGCGGGTCGCCACCTCGCCGATCATCGCCTCGTCGCCGCGCCAGAACCGCCGCATGCAGTCGCGCCAGCGATCGTTCCACTCGCCCCAATTGGCCGGGAAGGCGCCGAGCCGATAGCCGCCCGGCCCGATGTCCCAGGGTTCGGCCACGTGGATGAGGCCGCGCAGCACCGGGTCCTGTTCCAACGCCGCGAGGAACGGCGCATTCGGGTCGAAGCCGTGGCGCTTGCGCCCGAGCGTCGTGGCGAGATCGTAGCGGAAGCCGTCGAAGCCGCCGCGCAGCGCCGCCGTGCGGAGCGCGTCGAGCCCCAACCGCATCACCGCCTGACGATCGAGCGCCGGCACGTTGCCGCAACCGGCGTCGTCGACGTAGTGCGTCGGATCGTCGGCGGCGAGCCGGTAGTAGAGCGCGTTGTCGAGGCCGCGGAACGACAGCGTCGGGCCGAGGTGGTCGCTCTCGCCGGTATGGTTCAGCACCACGTCGAGGATCACCGAGATGCCGGCGTCGTGCAGCGCGTCGATCGCCTCGCGCACCTCGCCCCACCCGCCCGGCGCCAGCCGCGGATCGGGAGCGTTGAGAGCGATCGGGTTGTAGCCCCAGTAGTTGGAGAGCCCGAGCGGCGCCAGATGGCGCTCGTCGACCCCCGCCCAGATCGGCATGATCTCGATCACGTCGACACCGAGGCGGACGAGATGATCGACCACCGCCGGGTGGCCGAGACCGGCGAAGGTGCCGCGCAGATCCGGCGGCACGTCGGGATGGAGGCGGGTGAAACCCTTGACGTGCAGTTCGTAGATCACCCGGTCGCGCGGTCGCGACTTCGGCCGGATCACCGGCCGGAGCGGCGTCGGCGCCTCGACGATGCCCTTGGGCACGGCGCCGGCGCTGTCACGGTCGTCGTGGGTCGCGCCGTTCGCCCGCCGGTCGAAGATCGTCGGATCGAGACGGAACGGTCGATCGAGTTGCACCGCATAAGGATCGACCAGCAGCTTCGCCGGATTGAACCGGTGGCCCTTCTCCGGGTCCCAGGGTCCGTGGACGCGCAACCCGTAGCGTGTCTCCGGCGGCAAGCCGTCGATGCGGCCGTGGCAGACGTCGCCGGTGCGTTCCGGCAGCCGGATGCGTTCGATCTCGTGATCACCGCTCTCGTCGAAGATGCAGAAATCGACCGCCGTGCCGTGGGCCGACACGACCGCGACGTTGACACCCTCGCCGTCGTGGACGACGCCGAGAGGCTCCGGCGAACCCGGGCCGATCGAGCCATGGATCATCTCGCTCCGCCCCCTCGCGGATCTCGCGCCTCAGCCGCCGCGCTCCGCCACCAGTCCACGGTAGAGCGCCGCGTAACGCGCCGCCGACCGCGCCCAGGAGACGTCGGTGCGCATGGCGTTCTTCATCAGCCGCCGCCACACCGACTGATCCTCGTAGAGCGCCGCCGCCCGCTGCACCGCGGCGCGGAACATGTCGGCGTGAGGTGGTGAGAACATGACGCCGGTGCCCGCCCCCGCCTCGAGCGCCATCTCGTTGGCGTCGATGATCGTGTCGGCGAGCCCGCCGACCCGCGTCACCAGCGGGATCGCCCCGTAGCGCAGCGCACAGAGCTGGGTGAGCCCGCAGGGTTCGAAGCGCGACGGCACCAGGAGCACGTCCGATCCGGCCTGGATCAGATGCGCCAGGCTCTCGTCGTAACCGATGACGCAGGCGACTCGTCCCGGATGGGCGATCATCGCCCGGCGGAACCCCTCGACGAGGTCACGATCGCCCGACCCCAGCAGCGCCAACTGGCCGCCCGACGCCAGGATCGTCTCGACCCCCTCGAGCACCATGTCGAGGCCCTTCTGCCAGGAGAGCCGGCTGACCACCCCGAAGATCATGGCGTTGCGATCGACGCGCAACCCCATGCGCCGCTGCAGCGCCGCCTTGTTGGGCCGCCGCGACGACGGCGAGGCCGCGTCGAAATGCGCCGCCAGCAAGGGATCGGTCGCCGGGTTCCAGACGTCGGTGTCGATGCCGTTGAGGATGCCGTGGACGACGTCGGAACGCCCCGAAAGGAGCCCCGAGAGCCCCATCCCGCCCTCCCCTGTGCGGATCTCCGCCGCATAGGTCGGCGACACCGTGGTGATCCGGTCGCTCATCCTCAGGCCGGCTTTGAGAAAGCCGATGGTGTCGTAGTACTCCACCCCCTCGACGCCCCAGGCGTGGTCCGGCAGATGCAGCGCCGCCAGCATGTCCTTGGGATATTGCCCCTGGAAGGCGAGGTTGTGGATGGTGGCGACGGTGCCCGGCCGCTTGCGCCCGTCGTATTCCATGTAGGCGGCGGTCAGCCCCGTCTGCCAATCGTGGGTGTGGACCACCGCCGGCTTGAAGCCGCCCGCCCCGCCGAGACCGACCTCGGCGGCGACCTTGGCGAGTGCGGCGAAGCGGAAGGGGTTGTCCGGCCAATCTTCCCCATCGGAGTCGTGGTAGGGGTTGCCCGGCCGATCGTAGAGATGCGGCGCATCGATCACGAAGAGATCGAGCCCGGCCGCCCGCCCGCTCACCACCTTGGCCGAACCGCCGAACAGATCGGCGATCTTCATCACCACCTTGGGCTTCTCGAGCGCCGCCTTCACCGCCGGATAGCCCGGCACCAGGGTGCGCATCGCCACCCCTTCCTGCGCCAGAGCCCCCGGAAGCGCGCCGGCGACATCGGCCAGTCCGCCGGTCTTGACCAGCGGATAGACCTCCGAGACGACCGAGAGGACCTCGAGTGCCGACATGGGATCCCCCCTCCTCGTCCGCGTTCACCGCCCCGTGGTTCACCGCCCCAAGAGATCGATCATCGGCTGGGTGATCAGGCAGATGCCCTTGTCGGTGCGACGGAACCGCTTGCCGTCGAGTTCGGGATCCTCACCCACCACCAGCCCGTCGGGAATGGAGACGCGCGCGTCGACCACCACGTTGCGCAGCCGGCAGCCGCGCCCGACCGAAGTCTGCGGCAGGATGACGGTGTTCTCCACCATCGAATAGGAGTTGACCCGGACGCCGGTGAACAGCAGGGAGCGCTTGAGGAAGGCGCCCGACACGATGCAGCCGCCCGAGACCAACGACGACACCGCCGAACCGCGCCGCCCGTCGATGTCGTGGACGAACTTCGCCGGCGGGGTGATCTCGCCGTAGGTCCAGATCGGCCACTCGCTGTCGTAGAGGTCGAGTTCCGGGACCACGTCGGTGAGGTCGATGTTGGCCTCCCAATAGGCGTCGACGGTGCCGACGTCGCGCCAATAGGACGCCGATTCCTGCCGCGAGCGGACGCAGGACTTGGAGAAGTGGTGCGCGACGGCGTTCCCGTGCTTGACGATGTAGGGGATGATGTCCTTGCCGAAGTCGTGCGCCGAGTGCGGATCGGCGGCGTCGCGCTCCAGCTGGTCCCACAGGAAGCTCGCTTCGAACACGTAGATGCCCATCGATGCCAGACAGCGGTCGGCGCTGCCCGGCATGGTCGGCGGATCCTTGGGCTTCTCGACGAAGGCGAAGATGCGATCCTTCTCGTCGACGTGCATGACGCCGAAGCCGGTCGCCTCCTCCTTGGAGACCTCCAGGCAGCCGATGGTCACGTCGGCGCCCTGCTCGACGTGCTGCTGCAACATCTTCTCGTAGTCCATCTTGTAGATGTGATCACCCGCCAGGATGATCATGTACTTCGGATCGGAGTCCTTGATGATGTCGAGGTTCTGATAGACCGCGTCGGCGGTGCCGGCGTACCACGACTCCTCCGAGACACGCTGCGACGCCGGCAGGATGTCGAAGCTCTCGTTGCGTTCGGGACGCAGGAAGTTCCAACCGCGTTGCAGGTGACGGATCAGCGAGTGCGCCTTGTACTGGGTGGCGACGCCGAAACGGCGGATGCCGGAGTTCAGCGCGTTCGACAGGGCGAAGTCGATGATCCGCGACTTGCCGCCGAAATAGACCGCCGGCTTGGCGCGCCGATCGGTCAGTTCCATCAGTCGCGATCCGCGCCCACCGGCCAGCACGTAAGCCATGGCGTGACGCGCCAGCGGACCGCTCGCTCCCGTCTTCACGGGAGCCGGCATCGGCTTCTTGGTCATCGCTTCCCTCCTCTCCGGTCTCCGGAGTCACCTTCTCATTCGCCGTCGTATTCGAAGATCACCGTCGCCAACGGCGGCACCAGGATCTCCGCCGCCGCCGGCAGCCCGTGGCTGTCTTCGGCGCGCGCATGGATCATACCGCCGTTGCCGAGATTGGAGCCGCCGTAGCAGGCCGCGTCGGTGTTGACGATCTCGCGCCACCGCCCCGCCATCGGGAACCCGATCCGGTAGGGATCGCGCGGTATCGGCGTGAAGTTGGAGACCACGACGATCGGCTTGTCGCCCCACTCGCCGAAGCGAGCGAAGGCGTAGACCGACTGGTCGCGATCCTCGACCACGATCCAGCGGAACCCCTCCTGCTCGCAGTCGCGCGCGTGCATCGCCGGCGACGTGCGATAGACGCGATTGAGGTCGCGGATCAGGTTCTGCAGGCCCTTGTGCTCGCCGTGCGCCGTCAGGTGCCAGTCGAGCCCGCGGTCGTGGTTCCATTCGGCCCACTGGCCGAACTCCTGGCCCATGAACAGCAGCTTCTTGCCCGGGTGACCCCACATGAAGCCGTAATAGGTCCTGAGCGCCGCGAATTTCTGCCAGTGGTCGCCGCTCATCTTGCCGATCAGCGAACCCTTGCCGTGCACCACCTCGTCGTGGCTGAGCGGCAGGACGAAATTCTCGGCGAAGGCGTAGAGCAAGCCGAAGGTCAACTGGTCGTGGTGCCAACGACGGTGCACGCCCTCGCGCGACATGTAGTCGAGCGTGTCGTGCATCCACCCCATGTTCCATTTGAAGCCGAAGCCGAGACCGCCGGCGAAGACCGGCTGCGACACGCCCGGCCAGGCGGTCGATTCCTCGGCGATGGTGATCGCGCCGTCCTCGCGTCCGTAGACGAGTTCGTTGACCCGCCGCAGGAACGCCACCGCCTCGCGATTGTCGCGCCCGCCGTCCTCGTTGGGCAACCACTCGCCCTCTTTGCGCGAATAGTCGAGGTAGAGCATCGAGGCGACGGCATCCACCCGGAGCCCGTCGACATGGTAGCGGTCGAGCCAGAACAGCGCGTTGGCGCACAGCATCGACAGCACCTCGGCACGGCCGAAATCGTAGATCGCCGTGTTCCAGTCGGGATGGAAGCCGCGCCGCGGATCGGCGTGTTCGTAGAGCGGTCCGCCGTCGAACTCCCTGAGCCCGTGCTCGTCGGTCGGGAAATGCGCCGGCACCCAGTCGAGGATGATGCCGAGCCCGGCGACGTGGGCGGCGTCGACGAACCGGGCGAAGCCGGCCGGTTCGCCGAAACGGCGGGTCGGCGCGAACAGGCCGATCGGCTGATAGCCCCAGGAGGCGTCGAGCGGATGCTCGCTGACCGGCAGCAGCTCGAGATGGGTGAAGCCGAGATCGACCGCATAGGGGATCAGCCGCGCCGCCAGTTCGTCCCAGGTCAGGAAGCGCCCGTCGGACCCACGCTCCCACGAACCGAGATGGACCTCGTAGATCGACATCGGTCGCCGCCGCGCGTCGCCCGGCCGCGCCGTCATCCAGGCGTCGTCGGTCCACACGAAGTCGTCGATCTTCGCCACCACCGAGGCGGTCGACGGCCGCATCTCGCCGGCGAAACCGAAGGGATCGGCCTTGAGCGGCAGCAGCCGCCCGTCGGCCGCGACGATCTCGTACTTGTAGGCGGTGCCGACCGAAACGTTCGGCGCGAAGATCTCCCAGATGCCGCTGTCGACGCGCTTGCGCATCTGATGGCGTCGGCCGTCCCAGGCGTTGAAGTCGCCGACCACCGAGACGCGCGCCGCGTTCGGCGCCCACACCGCGAAATCGACGCCCTCGACCCCCTCGTGGGTCATGACCTGCGCGCCGAGCCGTTCGTAGAGCGTCCGGTGGGTACCCTCGACCAACAGATGGTCGTCGACCGGCCCGAGCACCGGCCCGAAGGCATAGGGATCGTGGAGCTCCCAGGAGGCGGAGCGATTGGTCGCACGCAGGCGATAGGGCGGGCGATCGACCGACCCGGCCCAAGGCTCCACCACGCCTTCGAAGAACCCGGCGTCGTCGCGCCGTTCGAGCCGGGCGAGCACCTCGCCCTCGGCATCGATCACGTCGAGGAATTCGGCATGCGGCACGAAGGCCCGCACCACCGGCGCCGCCGCGGTCCCGTGCCGGCCGAGCACCCCGAAGGGATCTCCGTGCCGACCCGCGACGATCGCCTCGACGTCCGATTGCGCCGTCTTCCACACTCGGTCGCCCATCGCGCCCCCCGTTCGGTGGCTCTGCGACGGCGGAACTCGCCGCCGCCCTCCACCCTGTTCAGGAACCGAAGACCCCGCTGGTCGCCGGCCGCCATGTCGCCGTCCGATCGTGCGCGATCACCCCGAAACCGGATAGACCGGGACATTCCAGATGTCCTCGGCGTATTCCGAGATCGTCCGATCCGAGGAGAACCACCCCATGTGCGCCGTATTGAGCGCCGCCGACCGCCGCCAAGCCGCCTTGTCCCGCCATTTGCGGAACACCGCGCGCTGAGTGGCGTAGTAGCTCTCGAAGTCGGCCGTCACCATGAAGTAGTCGTGATAGGTGAGCGCGTCGACCAGGGGTTTGTACCGATCGGGTTCGCCCGGAGAGAACACGCCCGACCCGATCGCGTCGAGCACCTCGGCGAGAATCGACGACTTGGCGATGGTCTCGCGGCTGTCGATGCCCTGGGCCCGGCGCGCCTCGACCTCCTCCGCCGTCAGGCCGAAAATGAAGATGTTGTCGTCGCCGACGTGCTCCTTCATCTCGACGTTGGCGCCGTCGAGGGTGCCGATGGTGAGCGCGCCGTTGAGACCGAACTTCATGTTGCCGGTGCCCGAGGCTTCCATGCCGGCGGTCGAGATCTGCTCGGAGAGATCGGCGGCCGGGATGATCTGCTCGGCGAGCGACACGTTGTAGTTCGGCAGGAAGACGACCTTCAGCAACCCGCGCAGCGTCGGGTCGGAATTGACCACCTTGGCCACGTCGTTGGCGAGCTTGATGATCAGCTTCGCCTGGGCGTAGGAGGCCGCCGCCTTGCCGGCGAAGATCTTCACCCGCGGGATCCAGTCGCGCGTCGGCTGCGCCCGCATGGCGTCGTAGACGGCGATGGTCTCGAGGATGTTGAGGAGCTGGCGCTTGTACTCGTGGATGCGCTTGATCTGCACGTCGAAGAGCGCGTGCGGATCGACCCGCACCTCGAGCCGGTCACGGATGAGCCGGGCGAGGCGCTCCTTGTTGAGGAGCTTCACCGCCGCGAACCTGTCCTGGAACGACGCATCGTCGACGAAGGCCGCGAGTTTCGGCAGTTCCTTCTCGTCGTCGAGCACCCGCGAACCGATGGTGTCGACCAGCAGGTTCTTCAGTCCGGGGTTCGACTGGTGCAGCCAGCGCCGGAAGGTGATGCCGTTGGTCTTGTTGACGATTCGGTTCGGGTAGGCGGTGTTGAGGTCGCGGAACACCGTGACCTTCATCAGGTCGGAGTGCAGCGCCGAGACGCCGTTGACCTTGTGCGATCCGAGATAGGCGAGATGGCCCATGCGGACGCGCCGCCCGCCCTGCTCGTCGAT
Source organism: Pinisolibacter sp. (assembly GCF_036782435.1). Classification (NCBI taxonomy): domain Bacteria; kingdom Pseudomonadati; phylum Pseudomonadota; class Alphaproteobacteria; order Hyphomicrobiales; family Ancalomicrobiaceae; genus Pinisolibacter; species Pinisolibacter sp. The sequence goes on from NZ_DAIPZB010000013.1 coordinate 76,692, forward strand.
GATCGACAGGGCCGAGAGAAGCCCGCCGTCGATGCCCTCGCGCGTCTTCTTCAGCTCGTCGAGATGCAGTGCGTTGATCAGGTAGATGATCTGCATGTGGCGCGGCAACAGCCGCTCCAGCAGCGGCACCGGCCAGGTCTCGAGCGCTTCCGGCAGCAGCGTGTGGTTGGTGTAGGAGAAGGTCCCGATCGTCATCTTCCACGCGGTCGCCCACGGCACCTCGTGGATGTCGACGAGGATGCGCATCAGCTCCGCCACGGCGATCGCCGGATGGGTGTCGTTGAGCTGGATCGCCACCTTCTCCGGCAGCGTGGTGATGTCGGCGTGCTGGTTGAGATGGCGGCGCAGCAGGTCCTGCAGCGAGGCGGAGGCGAAGAAGAACTCCTGCCTGAGTCGCAGTTCCTGGCCCGCCGGGGTCGCATCCGACGGATAGAGCACCTTGGAGATGGCTTCCGCCTTGACCCGCGCCGCCGCCGCGCCGACGTGGTCGCCGCGGTTGAAGGCGTCGAGCCGCAGCGGATCCTGCGCCTTGGCAGACCACAGACGCAGCGTGTTGACGTGATGGCCGCGCCAGCCGGCGATCGGCGTGTCGTAGGCGACCGCCATCACCGTCTCCGCCGGCCGCCACTCGTGATGGGTGGTGCCGTCGCGATCGGTCATCGCCTCGACCCAGCCGCCGAAGCCGATCGGATAGGCGACTTCCGGCCGGGCGAACTCCCAGGGATTGCCGGTGGCCAGCCAGTCTTCGGGATATTCGAGCTGCCAGCCGTCCTTGATGCGCTGGCGGAACAGGCCGTGGTCGTAGCGGATGCCGTAGCCGTAGGCGGCGATCGACAGCGTCGCCATCGATTCCATGAAGCAGGCCGCGAGCCGTCCGAGGCCGCCGTTGCCCAGCGCCGCGTCCGGTTCGACCTCCTTGATCCGGTCGAGATCGACCCCGAGATCGGCGAGCGCCGCGCGCACCGTCTCCGTCATCTCGAGATTGCCCATGGCGTCGAACAGCAGGCGGCCGATCAGGAACTCGAGGCTGAGGTAGTAGACCCGCTTCTCGTCGGTCCGATAGGTCTTGGTGGTCGAATCGACCCAGCGATCGACGATCTCGTCACGCACCGCCAGCGCCGTCGCCACGAACCAATCGTGAGCCGACGCCACGATCGGGTTCTTGCCGACGGCGTACTTGAGTTTTTCGACGATCGCCTCGCGCACATGGGCCACGTCGTGGGTCGACGGCGGAATGCGCCCCGTCTCCACCGCTTCCGGTCGCTCCATCGTCCCCGATCCTCCTCGGACGCCGTCCCCGGGGAAGTGGCCTCGGCGGACCGACTCCCACTCCCCTCCCGGCATCGATGCCACGGTTCCGACAGGTATGGCAATTCCGATGCCACGCGACCCGTTGGCGCTACGCCCGCCCCGGCCGCCGCCCTGCGACGGCCGGCGAGGCTCACACCGGCTCGTCGCCGCTCACGCGGAAGGCTCACACCGGCTCGTCGCCGCTCACGCGGCGGGCACCGGCCGCCTTCCATTTCGGCAGGAACGAGAAGGCCTCTTCCATCAGATGCGGCGTGTGCCGCCCCGGCGACAGCCGCATGGCGAGGTCGAGATATTCGTTGAGCGCCGGCTGCCAGTCGGGATGGGCGCAGTTGTCGATGATCACCCGCGCCCGCGCCTTGGGGCTGAGGCCGCGCAGGTCGGCCATGCCCTGCTCCGTGACGATCACCTGCACGTCGTGCTCGGTGTGGTCGACGTGGGTGACCATCGGCACGATGCACGAGATCGCGCCGTTCTTGCGGGTCGACGGCGTCATGAAGATCGAGGTGTAGGCGTTGCGGGCGAAGTCGCCCGAACCGCCGATGCCGTTCATGATCGAGGTGCCGGCGATGTGGGTCGAATTGACGTTGCCGTAGATGTCGGCCTCGATCATGCCGTTCATGGCGATGATGCCGAGACGACGGATGATCTCCGGATGGTTGGAGACGTCCTGCGGCCTCAGCACGATGCGCTCGCGGTAGAAGTCGACGTCGGCGAGGAATTCCTTCATCGCGTGGTCGGAGAGCGACAGCGCCGTGGCCGAGGCCATGGTGAGCTTGCCCGAGCGCAGAAGGTGCAACATCCCGTCCTGCAACACTTCGGTGTAGGCGGTCATGCCCTCGTAGGAACCCTTCTCCAGCCCGGCCATCACCGCATTGGCGATGTTGCCGACGCCCGACTGCAGCGGCAGCAGGTTCTTCGGCATGCGGCCGTGCCGCACTTCGCAGTCGAAGAAGTCGAGGATGTGCTCGGCGATCGCCTGCGAGACCGCGTCGGGCGGCGTGAATTCGGTGTTGCGATCGGCCGCATGGGTCTCGACGACCGCGACGATCTTGTTGGGATCACAGCGGAAATAGGGCTCGCCGATGCGATCGCCGGCGGTCAGGAGCGGGATCGGACGACGGTGCGGCGGACGGTCGGTGTAGGCGTAGATGTCGTGCATGCCCTCGAGCGCCGGCGACTGCCAGGAGTTGACCTCGAGGATGATGTGCTCGGCCATCTCCAGCCAGGCCTCGTTGTTGCCGACCGACGACGACGGGATCAGCGCGCCGTCCTCGCGGATGCCGGCGACTTCGATCACCGCGAAGTCGAGCTTCCCGAGGAAGCCGAACTGGGCGTACTGCGCCACGTGGGAGAGATGGATGTCGGTGTATTCCATCTCGCCGGCGTTGATGCGGCGACGGCACACCGGATCGGACTGATAGGGCAGCCGCATCTCCATGGCGTTGGCCTTGGCCAGCGCCCCGTCGAGTTCCGGCGCGGTCGAAGCACCCGTCCACACCGAGATCTTGAAGGGATTGCCGTGGGCATGGGTCTCCTGGATGCGGCGCGCCAGTTCGATCGGCACTTCCTTGGGATGCCCCGAGCCGGTGAACCCGCTCATGCCGACCCGCGCACCCGAGGGGATGAGCCCGGCGGCTTCCTTCGCCGTCATGATCTTGGAGCGCAGCGACGGCGCCCGGACACGAGAAAAACTGTGCGAAGACACGGCGTTCATGACCCGAATTGCCTCTTCGATCTCACGCGTCGAGACATTGGACCCTGTCTCGACCGGTTGTCCCGACCGACGCATCTCGATCGGTGTCGACCCGTCGCCGGTGCGACGTTCGATGCGGTGCCGCGATACTCCTTTGTGCATCGCAGCGAAAGTCCGCGAAAAGACGTTCGAGATCTTCCCACGCCTCGTGGACCCTCATCCCGAGACGGAGCCTAAAGCCCTGATGTGAAAAAAAGATGAGGAAACCGTGGGTTCGCGCATCTGCAATGTCGAAATGATCGCCGATGCATGGCTCGGTGGTCAGCCATGCGAAATCACGGTAACCGATCCGTGAATCCCGAATCGGGTTCCGGCCGTTGCGGCACTGCGAAGGACCGACGCCGGTCGCTTCGAATCATCGAAAGGTCCAGCGCAGGCCGCCGCCGACGTAGTTGGAGCCGGTGCGGCGCGGCGAGATCACGCCGTAGATGCCGCTGCGGTGGTGGAGGCGGAAGAAGGCCGACAGATTCTTCGCCGCCGTCGGCGTGACCGCCGCTTCGAACGCCATGAAATATTGGAGATGCCGGCTGTCGACGCCGTGGACGAAGGTCGGCCCGTATTCCCACTTCGGGGCCGCGAAGGCGTAGGAGAGGCCGTTCGCCCAGGCGAGGTTCATCGACGCCATCGACCCGAGCCCGATCTCGCCGGTGCGCAGCTTCACCGCGGCGGTCGCCTCGACGTGGTCCTGCAACCCGAAGTGCTGGTTCAGTGTCCCTTCCGCTTCGACCGAGAAGCCGTTCAACCGCCAGCGCGTGCCGGGCAGATCGAGGTCGAAGTCGAACAGCCGGCGATCGACGATCAGCGAGGCGATCTGCGCATCCTCGAAGGTCAGATTGCCGCGGACGAGATTGTAGGGAAACGACGGTAGCGTCGAGTTGGTCCACACGCCGCCGTAGAGCGCCACCGCCCAGGTCGACGGCGCCCGCGCTTCGGTGAGGATCACCTTGTCCGGTACGGGCGCGGTGAGGCCGGCGTCCTGCGCATGAGCACATACGACGTTCAGCCCGATGGCGACACCGAGCCCGGCCGATGAGAGTGTTCCAGATCGCAACGCTTCGAACCCGCCGAGTTGAACTCGGTCGGCACGATGTCGCGCATTACTTTCCAAGTCCACAAAATATCACGAGAAATTTCAATTTGTCGCTGCGGACCGCCGTATCGCGGCGTTTCGCCACCTGCCCGGTCACATGGCGAAGCTGGTTCCGCAGCCGCAGGTCGCCGTCGCGTTCGGGTTGGACATCTTGAAGGCCTGACCCATCAGATCGTCGACGAAGTCGAGTTGCGATCCGCGCAGGTACTCCGCCGAGATCGGGTCGACGACCACGGTGGCGCCGTCCCGGTCGATGACGAAATCGTCGTCGGCGCGCGTCGTCGTCAGTTCGAAGCCGTAGGAGAAACCGGAGCATCCGCCGCCGGAGACCGAGATGCGCAGCACCGTGCCCGCCGGCTCGTCGGAGACGACGAAGAGGATGCGCTTCGCCGCGGCGGCGGTGACGGAGATGGGGGCGTCGGTGATCGTATCGGACATCGAAAGGAACCTCGAAGGCATCGACCGAAGGGCCGTCATGCGCTTGAAACAGGAGCGTCGTGAGGATCAAGTACGCCGCGAACGCGCGGATTCAAGCCCGTGAGTCGAGCCGAACGCCGAAAGAAGGAGCACCCCACCGTGTCCGATCGCACCCGCCGCATCGGATTGGGCGGTGAACCCCGCGCCCCCTGGGGCGCCGATCCGTCCGCCTCCCGCGGTCGCCTCCACGCCGAACCGACGAGCCCGACCCGCACCCCCTATCAGCGCGACCGCGACCGCATCGTCCATTCCACCGCCTTTCGCCGCCTCGCTCACAAGACCCAGGTCTTCCTGCCGCACGAGGGCGATCATTTCCGCTCGCGCCTCACCCACACCATCGAGGTGGCGCAGATCGCCCGCGCGCTCGCCCGCGCTTTCCGCCTCGACGAGGATCTCGCCGAGGCCCTGGCTCTCGGCCACGACCTCGGCCACACCCCCTTCGGCCACGCCGGCGAGCGCGCCATGGAGCGGGCGATGGCCGATTTCGGCGGCTTCGACCACAACGCCCAGACCCTGCGCATCGTCACCAAGCTCGAACGCCGCTACGCCGACTTCGACGGTTTGAACCTCTCCTGGGAGACGCTCGAGGGGCTGGTCAAGCACAACGGCCCGCTCGTCGACGGCGCCGGCCGGCCCCTCGCCGCGGCGCACGGCATGCACGCCGCCCCCGCCGAACTGCCCTATGCGATCCGCGAATACGCCGCCCTCCAGAATCTCTGGCTGTGGAGTTGGCCGAGCCTCGAGGCGCAGTGTGCGGCGATCGCCGACGACATCGCCTACGACGCCCACGACATCGACGACGGCCTGCGCGCCGGCCTGCTCGATCTCGAGACGCTCGCCGAGGTGCCGCTGGTCGGCACCATCGTCCGCGAGGTCGCCGGCCGTCACCCCGGCCTGGAGCGACCGCGGTTCCAGCAGGAGGTGATCCGCCGCATCATCACCCGCATGGTGGAGGATGTCATCGCCGCCGGCCTCGCCCGGCTCGAGGACCACCTGCCCGGCTCCGCCGACGACGTGCGCAACGCCGGCCGCGCCCTCGTCGCCTTCTCGCCCGAGATGCAGGCCGCCGACCGCGCCATCAAGACCTTCCTCTTCCGCACCGTCTACCGGGCCGAAGCGGTGATGGTGAAGATGCGCGCCGCCGAGGGCGTGGTGGAGGCGCTGTTCTCCACCTACATGGACGAGCCGCAGGACCTGCCGGCCGAATGGCGCCGCGACCTCGACCTCGCCGATCGCCCCCGCGTCGCCCGCCGCGTCTGCGACTACATCGCCGGCATGACCGACCGCTTCGCGCTCGCCGAACACCGCCGCCTGACCGGCGACGCGCCCGATCTCGGCTGACCCGGTCGACGAGCTTCCACTCCCGTTTGACGCCTCCCCCGATCTGGTATAGCTCGCGGGCACGTTTTCCGGCGCTTCCGGCCGTTCGGGCCGTGGAGGCGCCCTCCTCTCCCGAGATCGGAGCGATCCACCCATGGACATCTTCGCGGACTTCGAGCACCGGGTCGCCCGGGCGATCGAACGGCTCGAGTGGAAGGCCGCCGACGGCTCCGCCCTCGACCTCTCCCGCGTCGTCGTCGAACCGCCGCGCGACGCGGCGAACGGCGATCTCGCCGTCAACGCCGCCATGGTGCTCGCCAAGCAGACGGGCCGTCAGCCGCGTCAGCTCGCCATCGAACTGATGGGCGAACTCGCCGGCGATCCGGACGTCGCCGAGACCGAGGTCGCCGGCCCCGGCTTCCTCAACCTGCGCCTCGCGCCGTCCTATTGGGCCGGCTTCCTCGCCCGCGTCGTCACCGCCGGCAAGGATTACGGCCGCGCCGTCGTCGCGCGGGGCGCGGTGAACGTCGAATACGTCTCGGCCAACCCCACCGGCCCGATGCATGTCGGCCACTGCCGCGGCGCCGTCTTCGGCGACGCGCTGGCCAACCTCCTCGGCTTCGCCGGTCACGCCGTGACCAAGGAGTACTACATCAACGACGCCGGCGCCCAGGTCGACGTTCTCGCCCGCTCCGCCTACCTGCGCTACCTCGAAGCGCTCGGCGAGACGATCGAGATCCCCGAGGGCCTCTACCCCGGCGACTACTTGAAGCCGGTCGGCGAAGCCCTTGCGAAGATTTACGGAGCCGCCCTGAAGGGCGAGCCCGAGAGCGACTGGCTCGCCACCGTCCGGCAGACCGCGATCGACGCCATGATGGCGATGATCCGCGAGGACCTCGCCGCCCTCAACGTCGTCCACGACGTCTTCTTCTCCGAGAAGAGCCTGCAGACCGGCCCGGCCGGCGATCGGGTACGCCACGCCATCGACACGCTGACCGCGCAGGGGCTGATGTACCAGGGCCGGCTCGAGCCGCCGAAGGGCCAGTTGCCGGAAGACTGGGAGGATCGCGAACAGACCCTGTTCCGCTCCACCGACTTCGGCGACGACGTCGACCGGCCGCTGATGAAATCGGACGGCTCCTACACCTATTTCGCCTCCGACATCGCCTATCACCTCGACAAGTTCGAGCGCGGTTTCGCCGACCAGATCGACGTCTGGGGCGCCGACCACGGCGGCTACGTCAAGCGCATGCAGGCGGCGGTGAAGGCGATCTCCGGCGGCAGGGCGTCGCTCGACGTCAAGCTCTGCCAGTTGGTCAAGCTCTTCCGCGCCGGCGAGCCGGTGAAGATGTCGAAGCGCTCCGGCTCCTTCGTCACCCTGCGCGACGTCGTCGAGGAAGTCGGCGTCGACGCGGTGCGCTTCATGATGCTCTTCCGCAAGTCCGACGCGCCCCTCGACTTCGACTTCCAGAAGGTCACCGAGCAGTCGAAGGACAACCCGGTCTTCTATGTCCAGTACGCCCACGCCCGCACCGCGTCGGTGTTCAATCAGGCGCGCGAGCAACTCCCCGCCCTCGATCTCACGCCGGAGGGTCTCGCGAGCGCGCCGCTGGAATGCCTGACCGACGAAGGTGAAATCGGCCTGATCCGCCGCGTCGCCCAGTGGCCGCGTGTCGTCGAAGCTGCGGCAGAAAGTCACGAACCGCACCGTATCGCGTTCTTTTTGCACGATCTGGCGTCCGATCTGCACGCCCATTGGAACCGCGGCAAAGACCTGCCACAATTACGCTTTGTTAACGTTGACGATTCATTGTCGTCACATGCCCGACTGGCGATGGTGCGTGCCGTCGCTTCCGTACTCGCGTCCGGGCTCGCGATCCTCGGGGTGAAGGCACCCGACGAGATGCGCTGAGGACGTGGGGGCTCGGGCCGAAGTCGAGCGCGAAGGGGACGCCGTCCCCGTCGCGCCCACGAGAGGTGGTCCGCCCGATGCCCGAACCCGTGTCTCGCCGTCAGTTGCCGTTGGACTTCGACGATCCGAGGACCGTCGAAGGCGCGGACGCGTCGCAGCGCGCGCCGCGTGCGGCGATCGACGACCCGCTCGAGGAGCTCGCCCGCATCCTCGGCGAAACCACCGGCTTCGCCACGCAGCCCGAAGTTCCCGCCGAGACCACTCGCCGCGGCGAAGCGCCGGCGCGCACCGTGCCGCAGCAGCTCTCGGCGCTCGAGGCCGAACTCTTCGACGAGTTGCGCGCCTCCGTCACCCCCGACATTCGCGTCCGCGGCGACTTCGAGCGCGAGGTCACGCCGCCGATCCCGCAGCATCCCGTCGACGACCGCGACATCGCCTCGCTGCGCATCGGCGCGGCCCGTGCCGAACCCGAACCGCCGCGTTCGGCCGAGGGAACAGAAGCGCAGTGGAGCGACTTCTACGCCTATGACGACGGTGTCGCCGCCGGCTCCTACGATCCCGCCTTCGCCGCCGCGCCCGAACCGGCGCCGGCCTACACGCCGCAGCCGGTGGAGGTGGCCCACGCCGCGCCCCCCGCTCGCGCCCCGTCCGCCTATCCGCACGCCACCTTCGACGAGTTCGGCCGCGACGAGATCGCCGCCGCCGCTCGCGAAGCCGCGCCCCTGGTCGCCGCCGAGCCGCGGATCATGCCGCATTCGCGCGAGGAAGAACGCGCCGCCGCCTCCCTGCCGCACGAGGACTCCGGTCGCGGCATGAAGATCGCCGTCGCGGCGATCGCGCTGGTGCTGGTCGGCGGCGGAGCGCTCGCCGCCTGGAAGTTCACCGGCGGATCCGGCTCCGGCGAACCGGTTCTGCTGCGCGCCGACGGCAAGCCGTTCAAGACCGTTCCGGAAGCCAAGGCGCCGACCGCCGATGCCGGCCCGACCCTCACCGCCGACGATCCCAAGGCGGCCTCTCGCATCGTCTCCAAGCAGGAGGATCCGGTCGACCAGGTCTCGGGTCGCACCGCCGAGGGCAAGGAGGTCCGCCTGATCAACCCGGGTGCGCAGCGTCCGTCCTCGGACGTGCCGCACACCGTGAAGACCGTGGTGGTGCGCCCCGACGGCTCGATCGTTTCCGACGGCGTCGCCCTGCGCGCCGCCAAGCCCACCGAGCCGGCCCCCGACGCCCCCGCACCGCCGATGCAGACGACCGCGGCGCCCCCCGTCGCCGCCGCGCCGCCGCAGGCGCCGCCGCCCTCCATGGCCGGTGCGCAACCGATGGCGGATCAGACGCCGACCCAGCCCGAACCCGCGCCGGTCGCCACCCGCGTCCCGACGCCGAAGCCGGCCCCCGCGAATGTCGCGCCCGAGACGCCGGCGCCCGTCGCCGCCGCGCCGAAGGTCAAGACCGTCGCCGTCACCCCGATCACCGCGCCCAAGCCGACCACCCGTGCTCCGGCGCCCGCGCCGGCTTCGGGCGGCGCACCGCTGTCGCTCGGTCCGGTTTCTCCCAAACTCGCCGCTACGCCGCCTGCGCCCGCTACGCCGCCCGCGCCTGCGCCCGCGGCGCCCAGGCCGGTTGCCACCGCGCCGGTGTCGATCGCCCCGCCGCCGGCCACCGGCGGAGGCGGGGGCGACTATCTGGTGCAGATCTCGGCCTCCGGATCGGACGCCGCGGCACGCGCCTCCTTCTCGGCGGCCCAGCGCAAGTATTCCGCCCTCGCCGGCAAGTCGGTCGACGTCCAGCGCGCCGACCTCGGCGCCAAGGGCGTGTACTACCGGGCTCGCGTGCCGGCCGGATCGCGCGATCAGGCCAATGCCCTGTGCTCGCAGCTCAAGGCGCAGGGCGGTCAGTGCATCGTCGTCCACCGCTGATCCGCCGCACTTCCTTTTCCCCGTGCCGGCCGGTCGTGGTTCCCCCATGACCGGCCGCGTCCGTCTCGTCTCCCGGAGCCCTCACCCATGACCGTCTCCGCCTTCATCTGCGGCACCTCCGGCCCGACGCTCACCGCCGACGAGATCGCCTTCCTGCGCGCGGCCCGGCCCTGGGGCTTCATCCTGTTCAAGCGGAACTGCGAGACGCCGGAGCAGATCCGGGCGCTCACCGCGGCGCTTCGCGACATCGTCGGCCGCGACGCGCCGATCTTGATCGACCAGGAGGGCGGCCGCGTCCAACGCCTCGGCCCGCCGCACTGGCCGGCCTATCCGACGGGACGTACCTACGGCGACGTCTTCGCCCGCTCGGCCGAGGACGGCCGCCGCGCCGCGTGGCTCGGGGCGCGCCTGATGGCCGCGGATCTGAAGGCCCTCGGCATCGACGTCGATTGCCTGCCCGTCCTCGACGTGCCGGTCGAAGGCGCCGACGACGTCATCGGTCCCCGCGCCTACGGCGTCACCCCGGACATCGTCTCCGACCTCGGCCGGACCGCGGCGGAGGGCCTCCTCGCCGGCGGCGTCCTGCCGGTGATCAAGCACATCCCCGGCCACGGCCGCGCCGGTGTCGACAGCCACCACGCCCTGCCGGTGGTCGACACGCCTCGCGCCGTGCTCGAGGCGACCGACTTCCCGCCCTTCCGCGACGCCGCCCGACTGCCGCTCGCCATGACCGCCCACGTTGTCTACACCAGCCTCGATCCCGATCATCCGGCGACCACGTCGAAGACCGTGATCGACGAAGTGATCCGCCGGCTGATCGGTTTCGACGGCTGCCTGATGTCCGACGACGTGTCGATGCAGGCGCTCTCCGGCACCATCGCCGAACGGACCGCCGCGGCGCTGGCCGCCGGCTGCGACCTCGCCCTCCACTGCAACGGCGTCCTCGCCGAGATGGAGGCCGTCGCCGCGAACACCCCGCCGCTCGCCGGAATGGCCGCCGACCGCGCCGCCCGGGCGCTCGCCGCGCGCCGCCGCCCGGCGCCCCTCGACGAGGCGGGCGCGAGAGCGGAATTCGCCCGATTGACGGGTATGCCTTCCGTCTGACACACCTCTCCTCGGGGCCGGGGAGACGAAGACGTGGCGGGAAGCGGGGCCGAAACTCAGCCGGATGTGGCCGGGACCCAGGCGGTGCTGCCGTTGCCGCCGGGTGGTCGCCCCTCCGCCGCCGAGGACTGGACGACACCACCGCGCGCCGCGCCCGACCCGGAAGAGACGCTGATCGTCGACGTCGCCGGTTTCGAAGGCCCGCTCGACCTCCTCCTCACCCTCGCCCGCAATCAGAAGGTCGATCTGGCGCGCATCTCCATTCTCGACCTCGTCGACCAGTATCTCGCCTTCGTCGAGAAGATCCGCGCCCGCCGCCTCGAACTCGCCGCCGACTATCTCGTCATGGCGGCCTGGCTCGCCTATCTGAAGTCGCGCCTGTTGCTGCCGGCCCCGCCGCAGGACGACGAGCCGAGCGGCGAGGAACTCGCCGCCGCCCTCGCCTTCCGCCTGCGCCGGCTCGAAGCCATGCGCACCGCCGCCGGCCGCCTCTTCGCTCGCGACCGGCTGGGCCGCGACGTCTTCGCCCGCGGCGCCCCCGAGGCGACGGCGGCCACGGTCCGGGCCGAATGGCAGGCGAGCCTCTACGATCTCCTCACCGCCTATGCGGCGCAGCGCCAACGCTTCATGATCACCTCCGTGCGGGTGGCGGCGCGCGCCGTCTGGGGCCTCCAGGATGCCCGCGAGATCCTCGAGCGCCTGATCGGCCGCGTCGCCGACTGGACGCCGATCGAGAGCCTCGTCTCCGACTTCCTCACCCCCGAGATGCGCGCCACGGTCATCGCCTCGACCTTCTCGGCGAGCCTCGAACTGGTGCGCGAGGGCCGCATGGAACTGCGCCAGACGAACGCCTTCGCGCCCCTCCACGCCCGCGCCCGCATCCCCGGCGCCGACGAGCCGGACGACGAGACCGAGGTCAGGGAGGACGACCGGTGAGCGATCTCTTCGACGACGGCGACGACGACGACCGCGACGACTTCGACACCCTCGAGCGCGAGGCGACCGCCCGCCGGCTGGTCGAAGCGCTGATCTTCGCCTCCGCCGGGCCGGTCGGCGAGGACGATCTCGCCGCCGAACTCCCCGAAGGCGTCGACCTCGCCGCCGTCCTCGCCCGGCTCGAGGCGGACTATGCCGGACGCGGCGTCGAACTGGTGCGCGTCGCCGGCAAATGGCAGTTCCGCACCGCCGCCGATCTCGCCGCCCGCCTCTCCCGCGACACGGTGGAGCCGAAGAAGCTCGGCCGCGCCGCACTCGAGACGCTGGCGATCGTCGCCTATCACCAGCCGGTGACCCGCGCCGAGATCGAACAGATCCGCGGCGTCCAGATGTCGAAGGGCACGCTCGACGTGCTGCTCGAGACCGGCTGGATCCGCATGCGCGGTCGCCGGCGCACCCCCGGTCGTCCCGTGACCTGGGGCACCACCGAGGCCTTCCTCGTCCATTTCGGCCTTGAGGCGATCCAGGACCTGCCCGGTCTCGAAGAATTGAAGGGCGCGGGCCTGCTCGAAGGCCAGATCCCCGCCGGTTTCGCCGTGCCGCTGCCGAGCGACGACACGGCACTCACCCCCGACGAGGACCCGCTCGACGCGACGGATCTCCTGGAGATGGCGGAAACCGAGGAGCCCGACGTCGACGAGGACGATCGCGAACGCGAGGCCGACTGATCGCCTTCACCACACCCTCGCCGACGCGGACCGGGATCCTCGCGCGCGGTTGCGGGGGGATATCCTTTTTGCCATAGTGCGGCGCACTGCCGTGGGGGCTCGCCGAAGACGGCCGAGGACGGCCGCAGGAGACGTCTGTAATGGGTTCGATGAGTATCTGGCACTGGTTGATCGTCGTCGTGGTCGTGTTGCTCCTGTTCGGCAAGGGCAAGGTTTCCGACCTGATGGGTGACCTCGCCAAGGGCATCAAGAGCTTCAAGAAGGGCATGGCGGAAGACGACACGCCCCCCGCCGCTCAGCCGCCGAAGACGATCGAATCGAAGCCGGGCGAGCCGGTCGCGAACGATCCGTCCAAGACCGCCCACTGACGGTGGCCGGAGCGGCTTCGCCGTTCCACGGTGATCTGTAGGAGGCCCCGCTCGGGGCCTCTTTTCTCGAGCCGGACGGATCGACGCGCCGAGGCGCCCGTCGACCGATCCCAGGTGCGGACGACATGCTCGACATCGGTTGGAGCGAACTGGTGATCATCGGCGTGGTGGCGCTGGTGGTCGTCGGACCCAAGGAACTGCCCACCCTGCTGCGCACCGTCGGTCAGTGGGTCGGCAAGGCCCGCCGCATGGCGTCCGAGTTCCAGGGCCAGCTCAACGACGCCATCCGCGAAGCCGAGCTCGAGGACGTCAAGAAGAGCGTCGACGATCTGCGTTCGCTCAATCCGACCAAGCTGGTCACCGACCAGCTCGCCTCCATCGGCGACGACGTCAAGCGCGTCGGCAGCGCCGTCGAGGCCGACTGGGCCGGTGCCCCCTCCGGCGCCGGCTCGGCCATGTCGGCCTTCACCGCCGCCGACGAGGCGGGCCTGACCGCCGGCGAGGCCGAAAAGCTGATCGACGCCGCCGCACCGCAGGTCGACGACACCGTCTTCGACCTCACCCCGGCGCCGATGCCGGCCGCGGCTCCCGCACCCGTCGAAGCGGTCGAGGCGCCCGCGGCGGCCGAATCCGAACCCGACACCGACAAGAAGGCGACCGGCGCATGAGCGAGGAGGACGACATCGAGGCCTCGCGCGCGCCTTTGATCGAGCATCTCGTCGAACTGAGGGCCCGCCTGATCCGGGCGCTCGCGGCGCTGGTCGTCGCCTTCTTCGTCTGCTTCGCCTTCGCCAAGCCGATCTACAATTTCCTGGTGTGGCCCTACGACTACGTCATCCGCTCGATGACCGGCAAGCCGGCGACGATGATCTTCACCGCGCCGCAGGAGTTCTTCATCACCCAGATCAAGGTGGCCTTCTACGGCGCCCTGGTGATCGCCTTCCCGATCATCGCCGCGCAGATCTACAAGTTCGTCGCGCCCGGCCTCTACCGGCACGAACGCAAGGCCTTCCTGCCCTATCTGGTCGCCACGCCGGTGTTCTTCATGGCCGGCGCGACGCTGGTCTATTTCCTGCTGCCGATGGTGCTCGGCTTCTTCGCCGGCATGCAGCAGACCGAGGGCGACGGCATCAAGATCGAGCTCTTGCCCAAGGTCTCCGAGTACCTGTCGCTGATCATGGGGCTGACCTTCGCCTTCGGCATCGTCTTCCAGATGCCGGTGGTGCTGACGCTGCTGGCCCGCATCGGCATCATCGATTCGACGATCCTGCGCGAGAAGCGGCGCTGGGCGATCCTCGTCGCCTTCATCGTCGCGGCGGTCCTCACCCCGCCCGATCCCTTGTCGCAGTTGTCGCTTGCCCTGCCCTCCATCCTTCTCTACGAACTCACCATCTTCGCGGTGATGTGGGTCGAGCGGAAGAAGGGCGAGAGCGCAGAGGGCGAAACGCCCGACGCCTGAGCCTCACGGCCGCTTTTCTTCCTCCGGCCCGCTGCGCCCTGCAGGCGGGCCGCGCCGCACATGCGTTCGTTTCCGAGGACGTCCCCATGCACGACATCAAGTGGATCCGTGAGAACCCGGAAGCTTTCGACGCCGGGTTGACGAAGCGCGGCAAGGAGCCGCTCGCCGCCGAGGTTCTCGCCCTCGACGCCGACCGCCGCGCCCACCTGACGACGCTGCAGGAACTTCAAGCCAAGGCCAACGCGGCCGCCAAGCAGATCGGCGCCGCCATGGGCCGCAAGGACCTCGCCGAGGCCGACCGCCTCAAGGCCGAGGTCGCCACCGTCAAGGCGACGATCCAGCAGGGCGAGGCCGAAGAGCGCGAACTCGACCGCCGGATCACCGACCTCCTCGCCGGCATCCCCAATACGCCGGCCGCCGACGTGCCGCTCGGCAAGGACGAGCACGACAACGTCGAGGTGAACCGCTGGGGCACCCCGCGCAGCTTCGACTTCGAGCCGAAGCAGCACTTCGACCTCGGCGAAGCCCTGGGCATGATGGACTTCGACACCGCGGCGAAGATCTCGGGCGCGCGCTTCGTCCTCCTCAAGGGCAGGCTGGCCCGGCTGGAACGCGCCCTCGCCCAGTTCATGCTCGACCTCCACACCGAGGAACACGGCTGCACCGAGGTCAACCCGCCCTTCCTGGTGAAGAGCGAGTCGGCCTACGGCACCGGCAACCTGCCGAAATTCGCCGAAGACCTGTTCCGCACCGAGAACGGCTACTGGCTGATCCCCACGGCGGAGGTGCCGGTCACCAACATCGTCCGCGAGGAGATCGTCGAGGAGGCAGCGCTGCCGTTCCGCTTCACCGCCTGGACGCCGTGCTTCCGCTCGGAAGCGGGCTCGGCCGGTCGCGACACCCGCGGCATGATCCGCGTCCACCAGTTCCACAAGGTGGAGATGGTCACCATCTCGACGCCCGAGACCTCGGCCGACGAGCACGAGCGCATGACCCGCAACGCCGAGCGCGTGCTGGAGAAGCTCGGCCTGCCCTATCGCCGCATCGTGCTGTGCACCGGCGACATGGGCTTCTCGTCGCAGAAGACCTACGACCTCGAGGTCTGGCTGCCGGGTCAGGCCGCCTACCGCGAGATCTCGTCCTGTTCGAACTGCGGCGACTTCCAGGCCCGCCGCATGAACGCCCGGATGCGTCCGACCGAGGGCAAGGGCACCCGCTTCGTCCACACCCTCAACGGCTCCGGCGTCGCCGTCGGCCGCTGTCTGGTGGCGGTGCTGGAAAACTACCAGAACGCCGACGGCTCGGTGACCGTGCCCGAAGCGCTGCGCCCCTACATGGGCGGCCTGGAGAAGATCGAGAAGGCGTGAAGCCTGCGGGATCGGCACCGATCGGAATGGTCCGCGCGCCGCGCGGACCCCTTCTCCTCTCGTGCGAGATGCTTCGAGACAGCGTCCTTCGGACGCTTCCTCAGCATGAAGCGTTTGTTTTCCAATGAAGATCTCGAACGCCTCATCCTGAGGAGCGCCGCAGGCGCGTCTCGAAGGATCGCGCACGGACGCCCGCCGAACCCTCACTTCGGATCCGGCGAGCATTCACGCGGTGTAGGAAAGGATGTGCTCCGCCGCGCCTCGATCGAGGTTCACGCCCACCCTGCCCTCTCCGTCCCGCCTTGTCCCTCGCGATGCGGCATCCTACCTTCGCAGGCAGCGCGACACACGGTTCGCGCCGGCCCACGAGGGCGGCGCCGACGACCGGGAGATCCATCGATGAACGACGAGCCCAAGGCCCCCGGCCGCCCCGCCTATCCGCCGGGCTACGACCCGGTCACCCACACCTACACCCCGCCGATCGGACCGGACGGCAAGCCGATCTACCCCGAGGGCTACGATCCGGTGACGCATCGCTACACCCCGCCCGGGCGTCCCGTGCCCGCGGCGGCCGGTGAGGCGGTCGACCCGGCCAAGTGCCCGGTCGACCACTCCCAGCATCCCTATCACACCGCCGAACCGTCCTACGCCGCCGACGGCTCGCGCCGCACCATGCTGGTGACCGGGGCGAGCCGCGGCATCGGCCATTCGATCGTCCGCAAATTCGCCGATCAGGGCTGGCGCATCATCACCATCTCGCGCCACGCCTTCGAGCGCACCCGCTGTCCGTGGGAGGCCGGCCCCGAGGACCACGTCCAGTGTGACCTCGCCGACCGCGAGCAGGTGCCGCTCGCCATCGTCGACATCAAGAACCGCATCGGCGGCGGCCCGCTCCACGCGCTGGTCAACAACGCCGGCATCTCGCCCAAGGGCCCGGCCGGCGAGCGGCTGAACTCGATCACCACGCCGATGTACACCTGGATGCAGGTGTTCCACGTCAACATGCTGGCGCCGATCCTGCTCGCCCGCGGCCTGTTCGACGAGCTGAAGCGCGGCCACGGCTCGATCGTCAACATCACCTCGGTGGTCGGCCATCGCGTCCACCCCTTCGCCGGCACGGCCTATGCGACGTCGAAGGCGGCGCTGACGTCGCTGACCCGCGAGATGGCGGCCGACTTCGCCCCCCACGGCATCCGCGTCAACGCCATCGCGCCGGGCGAGATCATCACCGACATCCTGTCGCCGGGGACGGAAGAGAAGTTCCTGCCGCTGATCCCGATGCGCCGGCTCGGGCGCCCCGAGGAAGTGGCCGAACTCGTCCATTTCCTCTGCTCCGAGGCCTCCTCCTACATCACCGGCGAGGAGATCAACATCAACGGCGGGCAGCTGCTGTGAGAAGGTCGGGGGTTCGCCCCTCGGCCGAGATGAGCACCCCGAGAGATCCGGCCGAATCGCGGTTCGGCTTGGTTGCCGGGTGACCCCGCGCCCCTCCCCGGCTATCCTCGCTCGACCTCCTCACGACGCGAGTCCCCATGAAGTTCGCCACCTGGAACATCAACGGCATCAAGGCCCGTATCGACACGCTTCTCGCCTGGCTCGAGGAGGCGCGGCCCGACGTCGTCGTGCTGCAGGAGATCAAGTCGGTCGACGAGGGCTTCCCGCTCGCCCCCTTCGAGCGGCTCGGCTACCACGTCGCCACCCACGGCCAGAAGGGCTTCAACGGCGTCGCCATCCTGTCGAAGCACCGGCTCGAGGACGTCGAGCGGGGCCTCCCCGGCGATCCGGACGACGCTCAGGCGCGTTTCATCGAGGCGGTGATCTCGGTGCCCTCCGGCGTCGTCCGCGTCGCCGGTCTCTACCTGCCCAACGGCAACCCGATCGGCACGGATAAGTTCACCTACAAGCTGGGCTGGATGAAGCGGCTCGAGGCCCACGCGAAGGCTCGTCTCGCCCTCGAGGAGCC
>NZ_DAIPZB010000014.1:0-17415 GCF_036782435.1 Pinisolibacter sp.
CCCGCTACGAGGAAAAGGCACTCCGCGAAGGCCGCACCCCGGCATATCTGGTGTTTCGAAGGGTGTGATGCGCGCGAGATCGTCGCGCTCGCGCCACGCTCCCGCCACAGCGTTCCACGACCATCGTCGCCTTCGCCGCGACGACGACCGTCTCTCGGTCGGCGCCGCGGACCGAATGTCCGAACCTTGATTCCGGGCCGGCGACGCGGCCATGGTGACGAGATCACGGTACGGTGCGATTCTTCCAGGGAGCGATGGGCGATGAGCTACTTCCGCACGGCGGCGATCGTCGCAATCACGATGTTCGGGCTCGGTCTCGCGACGCCCACTCTCGCCGACACCGCCTGCCGCAAGGGGCAGAGCTTCGAAAGCTGGCTCGCCGGCTTCAAGAAGCAGGCCGAGGCCGAGGGCGTGTCGCGCGCCGCCATCGAAACCGGCCTCGCCGGTGTCGCCTACGATCCGGCGATCGTCCGCCGCGACCACGGCCAGGGCGTCTTCCAGCAGACCTTCCTGCAGTTCTCCGATCGCATGGTCTCCGGCGACCGCATGTCGCGCGGCGGCCGACTGCTGCAGACCCACGCGAGCCTGCTGAAGCGCATCGAGGCGCAGTTCGGCGTGCCCGGTCCGGTGCTCGTCGCCTTCTGGGGGCTCGAGACCGACTTCGGCTCCGACATGGGCAAGTACAAAGCCCCCGTCGCGGTGGCGACTCTCGCCTACGACTGCCGCCGCTCAGAGATGTTCACCGGCGAACTGGTCGACCTGATGCGCATCGTCGAGCGCGGAGATCTCAGGCCCTCCGAGATGATCGGCGACTGGGCCGGCGAACTCGGCCATCTGATGTTCACGCCGACCGATCTCTACACCTACGGCGTCGACATGGACGGCGACGGCCGCCGCGACGTCATCCGCTCGATCCCCGATGCACTCGCCACCGCCGCCAATTTCCTCAAGGGTCTCGGCTGGCGGCGCGGCGAACCCTGGCTCGAAGAGGTGCGGGTGCCGGCCGAAATGGATTGGAGCCGCTCCGATCCGTCGATCGATCTGAGCCGGGCCGAATGGGCCCGTCACGGTGTCACCCGACCCGACGGCTCGGCGTTGGCGAGCGGCGGCCCGCCAGCGTCGCTGTGGCTGCCGATGGGCCGCCTCGGTCCCGCCTTCCTCACCTATCCGAACTTCCAGGCCTACCTCGGGTGGAACAAGGCGATGGTCTATTCGACCACCGCCGCCTATTACGCCACCCGCCTCGCCGGCGCGCCGAAAGTGTCGCGCGGTCGTGGCGAGGTGAAGCCTCTGACGACCGAGCAGATGAAACATCTGCAGGCGCTGCTGCGTCGCAAGGGCTTCTCCGACGACGAACCCGACGGCCGTCTCGGCAACGCCACCCGTACGGCGGTGCGCGCCGCCCAGATGAAGCTCGGCCTGCCCGCCGACAGCTACCCGTCCGTCGAACTGATCGCCGCCCTCGAAGGCGCGCGTTGAGGAGAGACCGCCATGACGTCGCACGTCGTCGCCATCGATCAGGGGACCACCTCGTCGCGCGCCATCGTCTTCCGGACCGACCTCACCATCGCCGGTGTCGCCCAGGAGGAATTCCCGCAGATCTTCCCGGCTCCCGGTCACGTCGAGCACGACCCGGCAGACATCTGGCGCACCACCCTGGACACGCTGCGCGCCGCCGTGGCGAAGGCCGGGATCGCCGCCAAGGACATCGCCGCGATCGGCATCACCAACCAGCGTGAGACGACGCTGATCTGGGATCGGGCGACCGGCGCGCCCGTCCATCGGGCGATCGTCTGGCAGGACCGCCGCACCGCCGACACCTGCGCCGCACTGAAGGCCGAAGGCGCCGAACCTCTCGTCTCCGCCCGCACCGGTCTGCTGCTCGACCCCTATTTTTCGGCGACCAAGATCGCCCGCATCCTCGACGACGTCCCCGGTGCCCGCGCCGCGGCCGAGGCCGGCAAGCTCGCCTTCGGCACCGTCGACGCGTATCTCCTGTGGCGCCTGACCGGCGGTCGGGTGCACGCCACCGACGCCACCAACGCCTCGCGCACCGCACTCTTCGACATCCACACCGGCGCTTGGGACGAGGAGCTCTGCCGCCTCTTCCGCGTGCCGACGAGCCTCCTGCCCGAGGTCCGCGACAGCTCCGCCGACTTCGGCGTGACCGATCCCGAGATCCTCGGCGCAGCCGTCGCCATCCGCGGCATCGCCGGCGACCAGCAGGCGGCGACCGTCGGTCAGGCCTGCTTCGCCCCCGGCATGATGAAGTCGACCTACGGCACCGGCTGCTTCGCGCTCCTCAACACCGGCGAAACGGCGGTCGCCTCGAAGAACCGCCTGCTCACCACCGTCGCCTATCAGCTCGGCGGCAAGCGCACCTATGCGCTGGAGGGCGCGATCTTCATCGCCGGCGCGGCGGTGCAGTGGCTGCGCGACGGCCTCGGCCTCGTCGCCGAAGCCGCCGAGACCGGACGGCTGGCGGCCGACTCCGATCCGGCCCAGGCGGTCCACTTCGTGCCCGCCTTCGTCGGCCTCGGCGCGCCGTGGTGGGACGCCGAGGCGCGCGGCGCTCTCTACGGCCTCACGCGCGGCACCACCCGCCGCGAAATCGTCCGCGCCGCGCTCGAGTCGGTCGGTCAACAGACCGGCGACCTGATCGAGGCGATGCGCCGCGACTGGGGCGGGGAGGGGCGCACGGTGTTGCGCGTCGACGGCGGCATGACCGCCTCCGACTGGACCATGCAGTTCCTCGCCGACATCCTCGACGCCCCGGTCGATCGTCCGGTGATCCGCGAGACGACGGCGCTCGGCGCCGCCTACCTCGCCGGTCTCGGCGCCGGTGTCCTGCCCGAGCCCGAGGTCTTCGCCCGCACCTGGACCCTCGACCGTCGCTTCACCCCGACGATGGACGCCGCGACCCGCGCCGCCAAGCGCGCCGGCTGGGCCGACGCGGTGCGACGGACGCTGTCGACGACGTGAGGAGACACCGGACGGGACATTCCGAGGCGGTGCGGAGCATGTCCGCGCCGGTCAAACCGTCAGGCGGCTGCGCCGGATCTCGTAGAGCATCACCGCCGTGGCGACGGCGAGATTGAGACTGTCGGCCTTGCCCGCCATCGGGATCTTGACGATGCCGTCGCAGGCCTCGACGTGGGCGTCGGAGAGGCCCGACTGCTCGTTGCCCATCATCAGCACGCAGGTCTCCGGCCAGTCGACCGTGCGATAGTCGACCGCGCCTTTCAGATGCGTCCCCCACACCGGAATACCGCGCGCCCGCTTCCAGGCGACGAAGTCGGCGAGCGAGGCGGCGACCAGCGGCACGTGGAAGAGCGATCCCATGGTGGCGCGGACCGCTTCGAGGGCGAAAGGGTCGGTCACGTCGCCGAGGAGGATGACCCCGGCCGCGCCGACGGAATCGACGGTGCGGACGATCGTGCCGAGATTGCCCGGGTCCTTGATCCCCTCCAGCGCCACCCAGACACCGGGTGGTTCGGTCAGCTCGTCGAGCCGCCGCAGCCGCTGTTCGAAGACGGCGACCACCATCTGCGGATTGTCGCGCCGGCAGATCTTGGTCAGCACCTCGTCGGAGACCTCGAGTACCAGCGCGCCGCGCGCTCCGGCCTCGGCGATCGCCCGCTTCACCAGCGGCTGGTCCTTGACCCGGGTCGCGTGGACCAGGGTGCGGATCGGCCAACCCTCCTCCAGCGCATCGGTGACGAGCTTCAGCCCCTCGGCGAGGAACAGCCCGCTCTCGGCGCGCTCCTTCTTCATGTGCAGGGCGCGCAGCTCTTTCACCACCGGATTGGCGAGGCTGGTGACGAGCTTCGATCCGCTCCCGTCGGTCGCGGCACTCGGAGCCGCATGCGACGCTTCGGGCCTGGGTGACCCGCCGGTCTTCGGCTTCGGTCGGCGGTAGAGATCGCGCGAGGCGTCGCGCGGCGGCGGTCGGGTCATCGGTTCTCCTCCCCGGTCCAGCGCACCCACAGCGACGTGGCGAGGCGGCGGCGGATGTCGGTTCCCGGCGCCGGGTCTTCGGCGATGAACAGTTCGCCCGAGGCGATCCGCCCGCCGCGTGTCCCCATCACCTCGGCCATCAGTTCGTGGAACGAGGCGTAGGACGAGCGCATGGCGTAGACGGTGAGGATCTCGAAGAGGGCATCGGCGGACAGAAGCTCGCGACAGGACCGGAGCATCGGCCCGAGGTTCTCGAACAACTGCCACACCTCGCCGTCCGGACCACGGCCGTATTTCGGCGGATCGAGCAGGATCGCGTCGTAACGATTGCCGCGCCTGACTTCGCGGGCGACGAACTTCTGTGCGTCGTCGCAGATCCAGCGGATCGGCAGATGATCGAGGCCGCTCTCACCCTGGTTCTCGCGGGCCCAGGCGATGGATTTCTTCGAGGCGTCGACATGGGTCACCTCGGCGCCCGCCTCCGCCGCGATCAGCGAGGCGAGGCCGGTGTAGCCGAAGAGGTTGAGGAGCTTCGGCCGTCGCCCGGCGCGCGCCGCTCGACCGATCGCCTCGCGCATCCAGCGCCAATGCGCCGCCTGTTCGGGGAAGACGCCGGTGTGGCGGAACGAGGTGAAGCGGCAGGAGAAGCGCACCGGGTCGAAGCGCATCGGCCACGTCTCGGGCATGCGCCCGGTGAAGCGCCAGCGCCCCGGGCCTTCCTCTTCGACGTCGCCGGTGAAATGGGCGGCGGCCGCTTCCCAGGTCTCGGCCGCGAGCCGCGGCACCCACAGCGCCTGCTCCTCCGGCCGGGTGAGCCGCACGTGGCCGTAGCGTTCGAGCTTGCGGCCGTGACCGGAGTCGATCAGCGCGTAGTCGTCCCAGCCCGCCATCTCCAGCATCTCCGGAGCGAGCGGGTCGCCGGTGATGCGGCGCGGCGCCAGCGCCGTCGGATCGACCGGACGCGGCGGCGCGACGACGCTCCCGGTCTCCTCTGCCGGACGACGCGAACGCGTCTCCGCTCCGCCGGGACGCGCGGGACGTCCGCCGGTCGGCGCTGCGGGCTTCGGCGATTTCGGGGGTCTGCGGCTGCGATCCATGCGCGACAGATCCCCCAAGTCGGCGGCGCGGTCAACCGTCGCGGCGGCAAATCCCGTCGCCGCGATCGGCGCGGCGTTCAGACGAACGAAATTTCTTCGTGCTCAACTGTCGTCGAACACGGCTTCGCCACACTCCTCCGCTTGTTCGGCCTCGCCGGTCGATCCCTCGGCTGGGGTCTTCCCCGGCCGCCCCGAACGTCGTACGACGCGGCCGGCCCGACCACATGGACGTCCGATTTCCGATGATCGATCTGGAGAAGCACTTTTCCCCGCATGTCGCGGCGCGCCTGGAGCGGGTGATCAAGTTCGCCTTCACCGGCGGCATCGGCTTCGTCGTCGACGTCTCGATCCTGTCGGCTCTGACCATGGTCTTCGGGGTGAACCCCTATCTCGCCCGCGTCGGCGCCATGGGTACGGCGATGACCGTGACCTGGCTGATCAACCGCCGCTTCACCTTCAAGACCCACGACAAGGTCACCGACGCCCGCGGCATGGCCGCCGAGGGCGGCCGTTACGGCCTGGTGGCGGTCATCGCCGCGCTGGTGAACTACGGCGTCTACGCCCTCACCCTGTGGTCGATGCCCGAGATCGTCTGGGTCGGGCGCAACCTGTCGCCGCCGATGGCCGCGGTGGTCGGCTCCGGCGTCGCCATGTTCGTCTCCTACTACGGCTACTCCCGCTTCGCCTTCCGCCACGGCCCGCACCGCACCGCCCCCGGCGCCTGAGGCGACCGCGTCGCTGCCGCTTGACGCCCTTCGAGGCGCGCTCGAGGATGGGCGCGAATCGGGAGGGACGCCCATGCGGGTGGCGGGGCTCTTCGCCGGCGTCGGCGGGCTCGAGAGTGGAATGGCGGCGGCGGGCCACGAGGCCGAGGTGCTGGTCGAGAGCTGGGCGCCGGCCGCGGCCGTGCTCGCCGCGCGCTTCCCCGGCGCGCCGCGCCTCGGCGACGTGCGCGAGGTCGCGAGCCTCCCCGCGCACGACCTGATGACCGCCGGCTTCCCCTGTCAGGACCTCTCCCAGGCCGGACGCACCGCCGGTATCGGCGGCGCCAAGTCCGGTCTCGTCGACAACGTCTTCCGTCTGATGGACGCGAGCGCCACGCCGACCGTGCTGCTGGAGAACGTCTCCTTCATGCTCCGCCTCGACGGCGGCGTGGCGATGACGCGGCTCACGTCCGCCTTCGAGGAGCGCGGCTATCGCTGGGCCTACCGCACCGTCGACAGCCTCGCCTTCCTGCCGCAACGCCGCCAGCGGGTCTTCCTGGTGGCGAGCCGGGTCATCGATCCGGCCGAGGTGCTCTTCGCCGACGAGGTCGCGCCGACGGAGCCCGAGACCGATCTCGCCACCCATGCCCACGGCTTCTATTGGACCGAGGGCATCCGCGGCCTCGGCTGGGGTCGCGATTGCGTGCCGACCCTGAAGAACGGCTCGACCCTCGGCATCCCGTCGCCCCCGGCGATCCTGTTGCCCGACGGGGCGATCGTCACCCCCGAGATCCGCGACGCCGAGCGTCTGCAGGGCTTCCCCGCCGACTGGACCCGCCCCGCCGCCGAGGTCGGCCTCGAACGGCTGCGCTGGTCGCTGGTCGGCAACGCCGTGAGCGTGCCGGTGGCGCGTTGGGTCGGTGAGCGGCTCGCCTACCCCGGCACCCACGATCTCCGCCGCGATCGCGACCTCGCGGAGGTCGCACGCTGGCCGGCCGCGGCCCGCTTCGACGGGAAGCGACGCCACGCGGTCGCCGTCTCGACGCACCCGCTCCGCGCCGCCCGACCCGGCCTCGCCGCCTTCCTCGCCCATCCCGGCAAGCCGCTGTCGCTACGCGCCACCGAGGGCTTCCTCGGACGGCTGCGGCGGACGCAACTGCGGCTGCCGGCGGGATTACTCGAACGGGTGGTCGCCCATCGCGATCGCATGGCCGAGGCGACACCCGCGCCGTCGCGACGCCGGCCGACGATCCGACCGGCGGCGGAGTGAGCCGATGAGCGGGACGGACGACCGCGAGCCGAAGCGCCGTTCCGGTCGGCCGCCGCCCCAGTCGCCGGAACGCTCGGCGTTGCTCGCCCGCGTCCGCCGGACGAAGACCTCGGCCGAAGAGGAGGTCGCCCGCCTGCTGCGCGGCTTGGGCCTCCACTATCGCCGCAACGTCCGCACCCTGCCGGGCTCCCCCGACTTCGCCAATCGCACCCGCGGCTGGGCGATCTTCGTCAACGGCTGCTTCTGGCACCACCACACGGCCTGCTCCCGCGCCACCATGCCGAAGAACAATCGTGCCTTCTGGGAAGACAAGTTCGCCGCCAACCGTCGTCGCGACGCGGCGAAGATCCGCGGCCTGCGCGCCCTGGGCTTCCGCGTCCTGGTGATCTGGGAATGCGAACTCGACGGGTGTGCCGCGCGTCTCGAGCGGCTCACCCGCCTGTGACGCACCGTCCGGCGGCGTCATACCGAGCGGAAGAAGTTCCGACCTGTTCGGGACTTCTTCCGCGAAGGCGAGCCCGAACGGGCGTCGGCCGGTCAGGCCGTAACTCACGAAATTCGGACGAGTCCGAATTTCGTGAACTCGGTATCAGTGGTCGGTCGCGTCGGTTCCCTCGGTGATGATCCTCACGATCCGCTCGGCCGCGTCTTCCGCCCCGAGCGCCGTCGTATCGATGCGGATCTCGGGCGCTTCCGGCGGTTCGTAGGGGCTGTCGATGCCGGTGAAGTTCTTCAGTTTACCGGCTCGCGCCTTGGCGTAGAGGCCCTTGACGTCGCGCCGCTCACATTCCTCGATCGGCGTGTCGACGAAGATCTCGACGAACTCGTCCTCCACCATGAGTTCGCGCACCATCCGCCGTTCGGCGCGGAACGGCGAGATGAACGAGACGAGGACGATCAGACCGGCGTCGGTCATCAGCTTGGCCACCTCGCCGACGCGGCGGATGTTCTCCACTCGGTCGGCGTCGGTGAAGCCGAGGTCCTTGTTGAGGCCGTGGCGGACGTTGTCACCGTCGAGCAGGAAGGTGTGCAACCCGCGGGCGACGAGCTTCTTCTCGACGATGTTGGCGATCGTCGACTTGCCCGAACCGGACAAGCCGGTGAACCACAGCACCTTCGGCGTCTGGCTCTTCTGCTCGGCCCGCGCCTCGCGCGTCACGTCGATCGCCTGCCAATGGATGTTGGTCGCCCGTCGGAGACCGAAGGCGACCATACCGGCCGCCACCGTGGCATTGGTGAAGCGGTCGATCAGGATGAAGCCGCCGGTCTCGCGATTGTCGGCGTAAGGATCGAAGGCGATCGGCTCGGCGAGTGCGAGGTTGAGGAAGGCCACCTGATTGAGCCGCAGCTCCTTGGCGGCGAGATGATCGAAGGTGTTGACGTCGATCTCGTGCTTGATCTCGGTGACGCTCGCGCCGACCGTCCGCGTACCGCACTTCAGGAGATAGGGCCGCCCGGGCAGCAGATGTTCCTCCGCCATCCAGACGAGATGGGCGGCGAACTGGTCGGAGACCTCCGGCCGCGCCTCCGGGGCGGCGAGGAGGTCGCCGCGCGAGATGTCGATCTCCTCCTCGAGCACCAGGGTGATCGCGTCACCGGCCTGGGCCATCTGGAGGTCGCCGTCGTAGGTGACGAGGCGGGCGACGGTGCCGATCTTGCCGGACTTCGCCACCACCACCTTGTCGCCCGGTCGGACCTCGCCCGAGGCGACGGTGCCGGAGAAGCCGCGGAAGTCGAGGTTCGGCCGATTGACCCACTGGACCGCCATGCGGAACGGCTTGGCCAGCGCCCGTTCCTCGACCTCGACCGTCTCGAGATGATCGAGCAGCGTCGGACCGACGTACCAGGGCATCCGCTCCGAGCGGATCGTGACGTTGTCGCCGAAACGCGCCGACATCGGCACGGCGACGATCGTCTCGAACCCCATGTGGGCGGCGAAGGCCTCGAACTCGTCGCGGATGCGGCCGAAGATCTCCGACGAGAAGTCGACGAGATCGATCTTGTTGACCGCCAGCACCACGTGGCGGATGCCGAGCAGCGACACGATGAAGGCGTGGCGGCGGGTCTGGGTGACGATGCCGTAGCGTGCGTCGACCAAGAGGACGGCGAGGTCCGAGGTCGAGGCGCCGGTCGCCATGTTGCGGGTGTACTGCTCGTGGCCGGGCGTGTCGGCGACGATGAATTTACGGCGCTCGGTGGTGAAGAAGCGATAGGCGACGTCGATGGTGATGCCCTGCTCGCGCTCCGCTTCGAGACCGTCGAGGAGCAGGGCGAGGTCGATGTCCTCACCCGTGGTGCCGAACTTCCGGCTGTCGCGGGCGAGCGACGTCAGATGGTCCTCGAACACCAGCTTGGTGTCGTAGAGCAATCGCCCGATCAGCGTCGACTTGCCGTCGTCGACCGAGCCGCAGGTCAGGAAGCGCAGCAGGCTCTTGCGCTCCTGCTCGGCCAGATATTCGGCGAAGGCTCGCGGGTCGTGCGCGAGAGGGACGTTCGTCGCCATCAGAAGTACCCCTCCCGCTTCTTCTTCTCCATGGAGCCCGCCTCGTCGTGGTCGATGAGACGTCCCTGCCGTTCGGAGGTCCGAGCGATCAGCATTTCGCGGACGATCTCGGTCAAGGTCGTGGCCGGGCTGTCGATCGCGCCGGTGAGCGGGTAGCACCCCAGCGTGCGGAAGCGGACCAGCCGCATCTCGGGCGTCTCGCCGGGCTCGAGCGGCAGGCGGTCGTCGTCGACCATCAGCAACATGCCGCCGCGCTCCACCACCGGCCGCATCGCCGCGTAGTAGAGCGGCACGATCGGGATGTTCTCGGCCAGGATGTATTGCCAGATGTCGAGCTCGGTCCAGTTCGACAGCGGGAAGGCGCGGATCGATTCCCCCGGCGCCACGCGGGCGTTGTAGAGCCGCCAGAGTTCGGGGCGCTGGTTCTTCGGGTCCCAGGTGTGGCTGGCCGTGCGGAAGGAGAAGATGCGCTCCTTGGCGCGCGATTTCTCCTCGTCGCGCCGGGCGCCGCCGAAGGCTGCGTCGAAGCCGTATTTCGTCAGCGCCTGTTTCAGCGCTTCGGTCTTCATCACGTGGGTGTAGGTCGACGAGCCGTGGGTGAACGGCGAGATCCCCGCCCGCACTCCGTCTTGGTTGACGTGTTCGATCAGATCGAGGCCCAGCCGCTTCACCGTCTCGTCGCGGAAGGCGATCATCTCGCGGAATTTCCACGTCGTGTTGACGTGCATCAGTGGAAACGGCGGTTTCGACGGGTGGAACGCCTTCATCGCCAGATGAAGCATCACCGAGGAGTCCTTGCCGATCGAATAGAGCATGACCGGATTGCGGAATTCCGCAGCGACTTCTCGGATGATGCCGATCGATTCCGCTTCGAGGCGTGCGAGATGGGAGTTTCGGGCGATGGGCATGAACGTCCTGACCGGTCTGCGCCGGGTCGACGCACGACACACCTTACCTATTTGATGCATAATGACATTTTTCGAAACCCAGGTGAAGCCGTCGAGCGCGAATGGCGATCCGTTTGCACGAAACGGTACGATCTTGGGCATCATGTTCCGACGAGCGGCCGGATCGCCGGCCGGGGTTTCCGCCGGCGCCGCCTTCTCGAGTTCCGGATTTCGGCCGGCGCGGCCGGCGTCGTTTCCCGAAAGGTCCCGGGCGCGGCGGCCCGTCGAGACGCGGCATGCTGGTGCGAGGCGGCTTGCGCCGGTCGACCGGTGGGGGAGGCGACGCCGGGCGGATCCACGTCGCCGACGACGTCGCTCGCCGCCGAAGCTCCGCCTCCTTCACCGGATCGAGGGACGGCGGCGATCCGGCGCGCCGGTGTGGCCCCATCGGGCGGTCGTCGCCACGCGGTCGGGACCACGCTCGTCACCGGTCGCACCGCGAAAGCGGTGGTCGACCCGGGGCCGGCGAAGCGAATCGGCCGCATCCCACCCGGTCCGGTCGCCGCGGAAGCCGGCGTCCGTCGACGGGTCCGCTCCCGCCCGATCCGACGATGCACTCGAGTGGGGGCTCGCGAGGCCGGACCGGATACCCGTCCGGATTCGTCGACGACGGCATCGGTTCTCGCACCTCGGCCTCGTCGGGCGAGCGGTCATACCGGTCGGTATCGATGATCGAATGCTCTCCCCGACAGCTGCACCGCGGACCGGCGGAACCGGTCGAGAGCGAGCCCGTGGGAAACATTTGAAATTTCTAATATTCGCCAGTCGTCGCTTTTTTGTGCCTTCGCCGAGAGATCGTAGTTCGTGGTGAAGAATGAATTACGCCGCCAGCGATACATAAAGTATTAATGATATTTCACAAAGAACAAATATTAAAGAATAAATAACTTGCCTCGACTTGCGACTATATAATACTGACATGTCACCTCACCTAAAAGGAAACCATGTGAAAAACTTCAAAATACGAATCATCAGGAACTTCACTTACATATTAGGTACAGCTAATTTTTTGGCGTGTCACGCTTGACTCCCCTTCAATCGATTAGGATAATTTAATCTACTAATGCAGTCGCCACGAATATCTTGCACGCGGGATAAGACATAAGATCCGCGTGTATTCGAGGGGGGAATGGACCATGGGAGCCGCGCGCGGCCCGGTGTCGCGACGTATGACGATCATCGTTTCGAAGGGCTCGCTCGACGCGGCCTACCCGCCGTTCATCCTGGCGACGATGGGTGCGGCGATGGGTGTCCACGTGACGATGTTCTTCACCTTCTATGGGCTGTCCCTTCTCACCAAGAAGATCGACGCCGACGTCGCCGCGCTCGGCAATCCGGCTCTGAAGTTGCCGGTTCTCGGCGGTCACGTCGGTCCCCTCAACCTCCTTTCGGCCCTGCCGGGTTTCGAGGGCGAGCTCTCCGATCACATGCGCCGGATGTTCGCCAAGACCCGCGTCGCCGACATCGAGGAACTGAGGGCCTTGACCATCGAGGCGGGCGCCAAGGTGATCGCCTGTCAGATGACCATGGACCTCTTCGGATATTCGCCGGAGGACCTCATCGCCGGTGTGACCCTCGGTGGGGCCGCCACCTACATGGAGGAAGCGCTGAAATCGAAGGTGAATCTCTTCGTGTGACGCCTTCGCGAGATCGCGGGGACGGCATACGCGACGTGACGATCGGATCCGGACTTTCACAAGACGAACGACGAACGAAGCGACGGCGAACACGCCGCACACGACTACGGGGGATGATATGGCTGCTCTGTTTTCCGACGATTGGATGGTCGACTTCGGCAACGCGTGGAACGACGAAACCGAACTCGGCGACGCGCTGAACAAGATCGCGTTCAATTCGGTGATCGGCTACGGCTACGACGGGGAGGCCACTCCGCGCGGCTACATCAGGGTCGAGAACGGCTATGTCACCGCCGCCGGCGCCTTCGCCGGAGAGGCCCTCAACTGGGACCTGCGCGCCTCCGCCGCCGACTGGGAGAAATGGTGCAAGAGCGGCATCGGCATGATGGCCCTCGGCCTCGCCTATACGACCGGTAAGCTGAAGTTCAAGGTCGGCGACTACGGCGCCATGATCAAGAACCCGGCGATGGCCGGGCCGTTCATCAAGAGCTTCTCCGTGATGGGAACCGTTCCGCGGACCTGATCACCCTTCCGAAGTTCTGACGGGAACGGCACCCATGTTGTCCAACCTCCTGAAGATGGCGGGTTTCCTGATCGCCGCGGTGATCGGTGGCGTCATCGTCTCCCTCCTCGGCAATCAC
The DNA here is from genome assembly GCF_036782435.1 of Pinisolibacter sp. NCBI lineage: Bacteria > Pseudomonadati > Pseudomonadota > Alphaproteobacteria > Hyphomicrobiales > Ancalomicrobiaceae > Pinisolibacter > Pinisolibacter sp. The sequence continues at coordinate 12,757 of NZ_DAIPZB010000014.1, forward strand.
GGTGGCTCGGGCGATCGCTCCGACAAGGGGCGCGGCCTGCCGGCCTACCTCGCCGGACCGATGGGCTCGATCGTCGAGGTCGGGCGCATGCCGGCGGCGGCGCGTCTCAAGCTCGGCGGCTATGTCGAGCCGCGCGCCACCACCAAGCTGACTGCGCAGGGACCCGGCCGGGTCGCCTTCGTGGCCGGCCAGGAGGGCGAACGCGTGGCGGCCGGACAGGTGGTGGTCGGTCTCGACGAGGACGCTCTGAAGCCCGAATACCGCTCGGCCTGGGCGGCGCTGGCCGGCGACATGGCGGCCCAGCAGAACGCCCAGACCCAGCTCTATCATTCGATCAACGGCCAGCCGACCTCGCCCATGGGCGGGCCGGGACAGGACGCCTACGAGCGGATGATGACGCCGTTCTACAACATGGCGCAGGGCTTCGCCGGCAACATGTTCCCCGGCCTCGCCGGCGGACCGACGTCGCCGTTCGGTTCGTCCGGTCCGATGATGACCCAGCAGCAGGCGCAGAAGAGCTGGCCGGCGCTCAACAAGGCGCGGGCGGATTACGAGCAGCAGATGGCGGCGCTCACCGCCTCGCAGGCCCGGATCGACGGTCTCGACCAGCGCCTGCGCGATCGCCGCGCCATCGCCCCGCGCACCTCGGTCATCATGGCCCGTCACGTGCGGGTCGGCGACGTGGTCCAGCCGGGCCAGCCGCTCGCCGATCTCGCCGACGTCGACCAGCTCGACGTCCGCATCGAGGTTCCGACCCGTCTCCTCGCCCAGCTCAAGGTCGGCGATCCGGTGCCGGTGTCGCTGTCGAACGCCAACGTCTGGGCGCCGATCTCGCAGATCTTCCCCGCCGCCGACCGCTCGCAGCGCACCATCACGGTGAAGCTCGCGCTGCCCGCCGGTTCGCCGGCCGCGCCCGGCATGTACGCCCTCGCCTGGATCGCCCAGGCCGGCGGCAACACGCCCTCCGATTTCGCCCCCGCCATCCCCACCTCGGCGGTGGTCAACCGCGGCAGCCAGCCGCTCGCCTTCGTCGTCGACGGTCAGGGCCGCGCCGAGATGCGCATCCTGCGCCTGGGTGACGTGACCGGTGACCGCGTCGCGGTGCTCTCCGGTCTGCAGGTGGGCGAACGACTGGTGGCGAATCCTGCCCCGAATCTCAAGTCCGGCGATCAGCTCTTCGCCGGGCGGCCGTGATCGGGGGACGGGGTATGAGCCACACCACCCACGACGCGGGCAACGGCGAGCAGCCGAAGCGCACTCACGGCATCGGCATCGCCGGCCGGACCGCTCGCGCCTTCATCGAGAGTCCGATCACGCCGTTGCTGCTGATCGCCTTCTTCCTCATCGGCGCCCTCGGCATGATGGTGACGCCGCGCGAGGAGGATCCGCAGATCTCGGTGCCGATGGTCGACATCTTCGTCGCCATGCCCGGCGCGCCCGCTTCGGAAGTCGCCAACCTCATCTCCGAGCCGCTGGAGCGGTTGATGTCGGAGCTGTCGGGGGTCAAGCACGTCTACTCGATGTCGCGCGAAGGCCTGTCGATGGTCACCGTGCGCTTCGACGTCGGCGAGCAGATGGAACCCTCGCTGGTCAAGCTCTACGACAAGCTCTACAGCCACATGGACCTGATCCCCAAGGGCGTCATGCCGCCCCTGGTGAAGCCGAAGAGCATCGACGACGTGCCGGTCGTGACCGTCACCCTGTCGTCGCCGGCGCTCGATCTCGTCCAGTTGCGCAAGCTCGCCCTCGACGTCACCCAGCGCTTCAAGTCGCTGCCCAACACCGGCCAGAGCTTCGTCGTCGGCGGCAGCCACGAGCAGGTCCGTGTCGAGATCGATCCCTCGGCGCTCGCCGCCCACGGCCTCACCCTCGGCCAGGTGGCCAAGGTGATCTCCTCGGCCAACCAGCGCATGCCCGCCGGTGACGTCATCGAAGGCAGTCGTTGGTTCAACGTCTTCACCGGCGACTTCCTGGCCCATGCCGGCGACATCGGCGACCTCGTCGTGTCGGTGGTGCAGAACAAGCCGATCTTCCTGCGCGACGTCGCCGTCATCCGTCAGGGCGAGAGCGAGATCAAGACCATCGTCGACGCCTCGCTGCGCAAGGCCGACGGCTCCTTCGTCACCCTGCCGGCGGTCACCGTCGCCGTCGCCAAGAAGCGGGGCACCAACGGCGTCGACGTCGCCGAGACGCTCAATGCCGAACTGGCGGCGATGAAGGGTGTGCTCATTCCTTCCGACGTCACCGTCACCATCTCGCGCGACTACGGTGCCACCGCCCACGAGAAGGTGTCGGGGCTGATCTTCAAGCTGTTCATCGTGTCGGCCCTGGTGACGGTGCTCGCCTTCGTCACCATGGGCTCGCGGCCGGCGATCATCGTGCTGATCACCATTCCGGCCGTGCTGCTGATGTCGCTGGCGGTCGCCTATGTCCTGAAGTTCACCGTCAACCGCGTGTCGATGTTCGCGCTCGTCTTCGCCATCGGCATTCTGGTCGACGACGCCATCGTCGTGGTCGAGAACATCTACCGGCGCTGGCTCGACGAGGGCGACACCAACGACGAACTGACCGTCGACGCCGTCGACGAAGTCGGCAACCCGACCATCCTCGCCACCTTCACCGTGGTCGCGGCGCTGCTGCCGATGGGCTTCGTCTCCGACATGATGGGCCCCTACATGCTGCCCATCCCGGTGCTGTCGTCGGCCGCGATGATCTTCTCGCTGGTCGCCGCCTTCGTCTTCGTGCCCTGGCTCGCCGCCCGTGTGAAGCCGTCGATGAGCGCGCTCCAGCAGGCCGCCGAACGCGAGCACAAGCAGTCCGCCGTCATCGCCAAATGGTACGGCGCGCTGATCGACCCGATCATGGACAGCCGCGGGCTCGGCCGCCTGACGCTGATCGCGATCATCGTCGCGATGATGCTCGCGATGGCCATGTTCGTGGTCAAGATGGTCCCCTTCAAGATGCTGCCCTACGACAACAAGTCGGAGATGCAGGTCGTCATCGACATGCCGGAGGGCACCGATCTCTACGTCACCGCCAATCTGGCGAACCGGCTCGGCACCGAACTCAAGGCGATCGCCGAGGTCGAGGCCTTCCAGACCTATGTCGGCACGGCGTCGCCCTTCAACTTCAACGGTCTGGTGCGCCACTACTTCCTGCGCTCGCAGCCGTGGCAGGGCGACATCGCCGTCCAGCTCGCCGACAAGAAGAAGCGCCATCGCTCGAGCCACGACATCGCCACCGAGGTGCGCGAGATCCTGACCCCGATCGCCCAGGCGGCGGGCGCCCGGCTGACCATCGCCGAAGCGCCTCCCGGCCCGCCGGTGCTCGCCCCCGTCGTCGTCGAACTCTACGGACCGACCAAGGAGATCCGTCGCAAGGTCGCCGGCGACATCATGGAGATCCTGAAGAAGACGCCGAACGTCGCCGACGTGAACACCTTCATGGAGGTGCCGCACGACGATGTCCAGTTCGAGGTCGATCGCCTCAAGGCCGGCATGTTCTCCGTCTCCGTCGAGGACATCAACCGCGAGCTGAAGATGGCGACCGGTGGTTTCGAGGTCGGCCCGCTCGCCGGCGGCACCAACCTCGAGCAGACGGTCATCGTCCTCCAGGTGCCGCTCGCCACCCGCGTCAACCTCGGCAACCTGCTGGTCCTGCCCATCCGCAACCAGATGGGCCAGACCGTGCCGCTCGGCGAACTCGGCCGCTTCGTGCCGCGGCGCCTCGAGAGCCCGATCTTCCACAAGGATCTGAGGGCGCTCGAATACGTCACCGCCGACGTCATCGGCCGCCTCGGCGCGCCGCTGTACGGCATGCTCGCGGTCGACGCGGCGCTGAAGAGCTACGTCACCCCCGACGGTCTCACCATCTCCGGCGCCTATTTCGGCCGCCCCGCCGACACCGGTGTCTCCGGCTTCAAGTGGGATGGCGAGTGGGAGGTCACCTACGTCACCTTCCGTGACATGGGTATCGCCTTCGGCGCGGCGCTGGTGCTGATCTACATCCTGGTGGTGGCCGAGTTCCGATCGTTCCTGCTGCCGCTGGTGGTGATGGCGCCGATCCCGCTGACGCTGATCGGCATCGTCCCCGGCCACTGGCTGCTCGGCGCCGATTTCACCGCCACCTCGATGATCGGTTTCATCGCGCTCGCCGGCATCATCGTCCGAAATTCGATCCTGTTGGTCGAATTCGCCCGCTCGCAGGTCGGCGGCGGCATGTCGGTGCGCGACGCCATCGTGCTCGCCGGACGCGTCCGCCTGCGGCCGATCCTGATCACCGCGTTGGCGCTGGTCATCGGCTCGATGGTGCTGCTGTCGGATCCGATCTTCCAGGGCATGGCGGTGTCGCTGCTGTTCGGCTCGCTGGTCGCCACCTTCCTCACCCTGGTGGTCATCCCGCTCGGCTGTCTGTCGGCACGCCGCTACTTCGAGGCTCGTGACGCCGGCCACGGCGGTCCGACCGGTGGCGGCCATCCCCCTGTCCCGCCGTCCCCGCCGCCCGCTCCGACCGGAGGTGCCCCTTCGACCGACGCCCCCGGCCGGCCGCCGCGCCTGACCCGCGCGTCCGACACGCCGGCCCCGGCCGCTTCGGAAGCGCCCGCCGGTCGCCCGCCGCGCCTCGCCAGGGCGTCGGAGGCTCCGGCCCCGGCTCCGGTGG
>NZ_DAIPZB010000014.1:17515-93672 GCF_036782435.1 Pinisolibacter sp.
CCGGTGGTGACGGAAGCGCCGTCCGCGCCGTCGGGTCGCCCGCCGCGCCTCGCCAAGGCGTCGGAGGCCCCGGCCCCGGCCCCGGTGGTGACGGAAGCGCCGTCCGCGCCGTCGGGTCGCCCGCCGCGCCTCGCCAAGGCGTCGGAGGCCCCGGCCCCGGCCCCGGTGGTGACGGAAGCGCCGTCCGCGCCGTCGGGTCGCCCGCCGCGCCTCGCCAAGGCGTCCGAGGCTCCGGCCCCGGCCCCGGTGGTGACGGAAGCGCCGGCCGTGCCGTCTGGTCGCCCGCCGCGTCTCGCCAAGGCGTCCGAGGCTCCGGCCCCGGCTCCGGTGGTGACGGAAGCGCCGGCCGAAACGCCGATGCCTGCGGCTCCGGCCACCTCGCGGCCGCGCCGTGCTCCGGCGAAGGCGCCCGAGGCGGCCCCGGCGCCGGCTCCCGCTCCCGCGACGCGCTCCGGTGGTCGGCCCAAGCCGTCTCGCCAGCGCCGCGGCATCCAAATCAAGACCGATCTGACCTGAGGAGGAGAGGACACATGAGATCCCGGATCTACGCTGCGGTCCTCGCGTCGACCATCGTCTCCTTCGTTCATCCGGCTGCGGCCGCGACGTGGGGCGAACTGACCTCGGGCAACACCAACGGTGCCTCGCAGGGCTCCTACGCGGTCGGTCCCTATGCGGTTCCGCCGCAACAGTCGGGCAACTGCTGGGGATGCGGCCCCGTCGCGCCGCACTACGGCGGGCCGGAAGGCATGCCGCCGTCGCCGCTCGACGCACCGGGCATCGCCACCTTGCCGCCGGCGCTGCTGATGTCGCCCGACGCTTTCCTGCCGATGACCCGTGATGCTCACCTGCCCGTCGGGCAGACCCAGCTCTGGACCTTCGGTCAGATGAACAACACCACGGACCCGTACGACCAAGCGGGTCTGAGTACGCCTTTCATGTATGTGCCCTGGTCGACGCCCCTCTCGGGCTGGACCAATGCGCAGACATGGAACTGGTGGCGCGAACGCGCGGGCGTTCGCTCACCGCTCTGGTAGGTCGCAACCGCGGCCCGCCGACTTGGGAGGCCTGAGAGGAAAAACCCATGCGTACCATCGGAAAGATCGCACTCGTCGTGCTCCTGGGCGGGCTGGCCGAAGCGGCCGTCGCCGCCGAGAACCCCGCTGCCCCGCCGCCGGCCGGCCCCTACGCCGCCCCGGCTCCGGGCGCCCAGACCCCGCCGCCGCCTCCGGGCTGGGGCGCTCCGCCGTGGGCTCAGCCGGCTCCGTCGGCCGACGGCAAGACCGCCGCTCCGGCTCCGGGCTGGGCTCCCCCGCCGCCGCCCCCGCCGCCGCCGTACTATGGTGGCTACCCGGGCTACGGCTACGGCCCGGGCTACGGCTACGGCCCGTATGACGGCTACGGCTCGGGCTACGGCACCGGCCGCGGCTATGGTCGCGGCACCGGTCGCGGCAACATGCGCGGCAACTTCTCCTTCGGTGGCGATGCCGACACCGACATGAACGGCTGGGGCGACGGCTGGGGCAACAACTACGGCCGTCGCGGCTGGGGCCCGGGCAGCTGGGGTCCCGGCTGGTGGTGATAGCCACCCGCATCGCCGGACCGGGATCGATCGCCTCGGCGTTCGATCTCGGGTCGGCGGGCCATTCCGGCGATCGGAGGCCGGGTGAGGCGGGACCGTTCGGTTCCGCCTTCGCCCCCCTCGATGGAGGAACGCGATGAAAGGCATCAGGACTCTTCTGGCTGCCGCCACTCTCGCGACCGCACTCATGGTTCCCGCCGCCGCTCAAGCTCAGTGGTGGGGCGGCAGCCCGTGGGGTGGCGGCCCCTGGGGCGGAGGTCCGTGGGGCGGCTATCCCGGCGGTTGGGGAGGTCCCGGCTGGGGCTCTCCCTACGGTCTGGGGCTCAATCCCTGGGGCCGAGGCTTCGGCCGCACCAACTTCAATTTCTCCACCGATCTCAGTGGTTGGGGCAACGGGTTGGGCAACGGCTGGAGCAACCCGTGGGGCGGTGGCCCCTGGGGTGGATATCCCGGCGGTCTGGGCGGTCCCTGGGGGGGCTATCCGGGCGGTCTGGGCGGTCCGTGGGGCGCCTATCCCGGCGGCTTCCCCGGCAGCCCGATGGGCGGTTTCCCCGGTGGCGTCGGCGGTCCTTGGGGCGGCAGTCCCTGGGGCGGTCGCGGCTTCGGCTGGTGATCCGAAACGTCGAGGGGAGACGGCCGTTCCTTCGCCCGCCTCTCCTCTCTCCTTGTAGCGATGTCCGTACCACGAGGTGTGCCGCATGCTCGCCCGGATCTTCACGCGCCTGTTCTACGCCGCCGTCTTCTTCGCACTCGGCGTCTGGGCCGCGCCCTCCATGGGTGGGCTCGGTCGGATGATCGATTCGGGCGTTTCCGTCGGGACCCAGGGTTTCGACCGGTTGTGGGCCTGGGCGGAGAGCACCGTCTCGGGTGCGCCGGCCGGATGGTCCGCCGCACCCTCGCCCGCCGCTCGGCCGGTGACGGCGCCGGCACCCGTCGCGGCCCCGGCTCCCAAGCCGGTGGTGGCGGCTGCGCCGCCGGCGCCCGCTGCTTCTGTTCCGGCCGCGCCCGCCAAGCCGGCGCCCGCACCCGCCGCGCCACCGGCCGCCGCGCCGGACGTCGGCTCCGATCTTCTCGCCGTGGCGCGCGCCGCTCATGCCCGCGGCGACGTGACCGCTGCGATCCGCGCCTACGAGGATCTCATCGCTCGCCAGCCGAAGGACGCGGCGGTGCGCGGTGAACTCGGCAACGTCTACTGGGCGGCCGGCCGCCTCCAGGACGCCGCCCGCTCCTATCACGGCGCCGCCTCGGTGTTGATCGACGCCGGTCGCATCGCCGATGCGGTTCCGCTCGAGGCGGCGATCCGCAAGGGCGACGGAGCCCTCGCCGACGATCTCGCCAGACGTCTCGCCGCAGCCGGCACCAAGAAGTGAATGATGCGGTCCGGGCGCGGATGAAGTAGGTTGTCGTGGTGTGGGTCCGGGGAGGCAGGCGACATGTGCGCTGCCAAGGCGTCGAAGAACAAGACCGAGAAACGGCCGGACAAGAACGGCAAGAAGGCGCCGGAGAAAGCGAAGAAGTCGGCGCCGGCCTCCGTCGCCGCTTCGCCGAAGACCGACGGTAGTCGCTTCGTCGTCGTCGGCAACCTCAAGGGCGGGTCGGGTAAGAGCACCGTGGTGTTCAACCTCGCGGTGTGGCTCGCCGGCCAGGGCCATCCCGTTCGTCTCGTCGACCTCGACCCGCAGAAGACGCTGTCCGACCTCGTCGCCGTGCGCAACGAACTCGGTTGGGAACCGTTCCTCGAGCCGCCGCTCGACAGCACCGATCTTCCCTCCTTCGGCGCCGGAAGTTGGACGCTGGTCGATGTCGGTGCCGCCGACATGGCCGGCATGTTGGAGGCGGTCGGCTACGCCGATCTCGTCCTCGTGCCGGTGATGCCGGGACAGGCCGACATCTGGGCGACCCAGCGCTATCTCAAGATCATCGACCGCGAACGGCCCGACCACTGCGCCATCCGTCTCTTCGTCAACCGCGCCGATGCCGGCGCCGCGTCGCGCGAGACGCGTGAAGCCGTGGTGGCGCTCGAGGCGATCTCCGGCATGCTCGCCTCCGTCGCCGTTCTGCCCGCCCGTCTCGGCCGGCGCATCGCATTCTGTCGTTCGCTCAGCGAAGGTTCGGCGGTGTTCGAACTGGAGCCGAAGTCCAAGGCGAGCGAAGAGTTCCAGGCCCTCGCCCAGGCCATCGTCGAGCCGCGTCGCGGCCGCAACCGAAAGACCTGAGATGGCCGCCACCAAGACCGCACCGAAGCCCGATCTCGAGAAGGATTACCCGGCCCAGATCTATCAGGCGTCGGAATACCATCCTCCGGAATACGTCGCCTATCTCGACCGCGCCGCCGCGGCGATGCGATCGCTCAAGTTGGTGGTCGCGGGCGTCCTCGCCATCTCCATCCTGCTCGCGGCCTACGGCTTCTTCCTCGTCTACAAACTCACCCACGACACCCACCAGATGGTGCTGCAGACGAGCATCATGGCGCAGGAGATGGTCGCCATGGGCCGCAACATGAACGCCATGGAGGCGAGCGTCGCCAACATGCGCTCCAACATCTCGGATCTGCGCGACAGCCTCGTGGCGATGAACCAGAACGTCGCCTCGATCGACCGCTCGGTCGCCCACATGGCCTCGACCGTCGGCCTGATCCAGCATTCGACCGCCAATCTCGACCGCAGTTTCGGCCCGGCGATGGGCATGCTCAACAATTTCGTTCCCTTCGGCTGGGGCGGCAACAATTGGCCGGGCGCGCCACCGTTCGCGGCACCGCCGCAGCAGGCCCAGCCGCGCTGAGACGAGGCCGCGCGGCGATCCTCGCCGCTCACTCGCCGTCGGTACGCTCGCCGCGGTGCGGCGCCTGAGCATCGACCATGCCGGAGACGAGGTTGAGGCCGAGGAGATCGGCCGCGGTGAACGTCTTGCGCACCACGGGGGTGAGCCGCACCGGCCGGGCGAGGCCTTCCTCCATCCGCCGTCGCGCCGCCACCGCCTCGTCGAGCGTGACCGCGCGAAAGCGCACGTTCTCCCCCGGCCGAATCTGCGCCATGCGGCCGAGATCGGCACCGATCACCGTGGCGATCTTCGGATAGCCGCCGGTCGGCTGGCGATCGGCCATCAGCACGAAGGGCAGTCCCGATCCCGGCACCTGGATCGCCCCGTGGGCGACGGCGTCGGAGACGATGTCGTGGCCGTGCGCGTGGGTGAGCGGCTCGCCCTCGAGGGAATAGGCCATGCGGTCGGAGCGCGGTGACAGCCGCCAGTCGCGTCCGAGGAAGGCGTCGATCTGATCGGCGGCGAAGTGATCGTCCTGCGGGCCGAGGACGACACGGATCGGCCCACGATTCTCGCCGAGTGCCTCGGCGTCGATCGCCGAGACCGTCTCGATCACCCGGCGCGGTCCGAGGATCGCCAACCGGTCGCCCGCCTCGAGGCCGCGGCCGTGGAGCCCGCCGAGGCCGGAACGGGTGTGGGTGGCGCGCGAGCCCAGGACCGGCGGCACGTCGATCGCGCCGGCGACCGAAAGGTGGCACCAGGCACCGCTCGCCCCGGCCCGCACCGTGAGACGCACGCCCGGCTCGAGCCGCAGCGCCACCGCGCTCGGCAGACGCCGATCGTCGAGCCGGATGTCGAACGCCCTGCCGACGACCGCCAGATCGAGCGATCCGCCCTCCGCCGTGACCTCGAGGCCCGCCGCCGAGATCTCGATCGCCGCAGCTTCGATGTCGTTGCCGAGGGCGCGGTTCGCCAGCCGGAAAGCGTTCGGATCCATCGGGCCGCAGCCGGTGACGCCCCAGCGCGAGAAGCCGCGCCGGCCGGAATCCTGAAGGGTCACGCCGGGGCCGGCGGCGAGAACCACGAGCCGCGCCGTCATCGCGTCGCCTCCACCCGCGCCACCGGCTCGCCGGCCGCCGCCCGAGCCTCGAGTGCCGCGAAACTCGACGCGTCGATCGCCTCGAAGCGGATCTCGTCGCCGACCGCCACCAGGAACGCCGGATCGCGCATCGGCGAGAAGACCTTCTCCGGCGTCCGCCCGATCACCCACCATCCGGTCGGCATCGGCAGCGGTGCGATCGCCGACATACCGCCGGCGATCATCACCGCGTCGGCCGGATGGGGCTGACGCGGATGGGGCCGGCGCGAGGCGGCGAGCTCCGGCGCGAGACCGCCGAGATAGGCGAAGCCGGGCGAGAACCCGTACATGTGGACGCGCAACGCCCGGCCGGTGTGCAGATCGACCAGCCGCTCGGGCGTGATCGACAGCCGCGCCGCCACCTCGGCGAGATCTTCGCCGTGCGGCGCGTCGTAGCAGCAGGGGAAGGTCCAGGTCCGCGCCGGCCGGCTCGTCGTCTCGGCTTCCGTTTCGAGTTCGACGATGCGTGCGACGAGCCGGGCGCGATCGATGACGAGCGGTTCGTAGATCACCGCGAGCGAGCGGAAGGTCGGCGTGGTCTCGACGACCCCGGGGATCGCCGCTCGCGCCAGCGCCGCGTCGAGGGCGAGGACGCGCTCGTTCAGCGCCGCGTCGATGGTCGAGCCGAACTCGACCACCAGCATGCATTCGCCACTGTCGAGGAAGCGCAGCGGCACCATCGCTCACGCCCCGGCGAAGGGCGCGACGGCGACGCCGGCGGCGAGCAGGCGTTCCTTCAGCCGCCCGGCGGCGGCGACCGCGTGGGCGCTGTCGCCGTGGACACAGATCGAGCCGATCGCGGTCGGCAGGCGCCGGCCCGAGACGGTGATGATCGCCCCTTCTTCGACCATGGTGAGGGCCCGCGCCGCCGCTTCCTCCGGATCGTCGATCATCGCGCCGGGAAGGCCACGACGGACGAGCTGACCCGCCTCGTCGTAACCGCGATCGGCGAAGATCTCGGCGACGGTGACGAGCCCGGCCGCTTCGCCGGCGCGGATCTGCTCCGAACAGGCGATGGCGAGATAGACGAGATCGCGATCGATCGCCCGTACCGCGCGCGCCACTGCGGCGGCGATGCCGGCTTCCGCCGCGGCGGCGTTGGCCAGCGCCCCGTGCGCTTTGACGTGGGTGAGGCGATGGCCGGCGAAGGCCGCCATGCCGGCCGCCGCGCCGATCTGATAGGCCACCATCCGTTCGATCTCGGCCTCGCTCATCCGCATCGGTCGCCGGCCGAAGCCCTGCAGGTCGGGGTAGCCGGGATGCGCCCCGACGGCGACGCCGTTCTCCCGGGCGAGCGCGAAGGTGCGGGCCATGACGTCGGGATCGCCGGCGTGGAAGCCGCAGGCGACGTTGGCGGTGGTGACGATCTTCAGCATCGCCGCATCGTCGCCGCACGACCAGTTGCCGAAACCCTCGCCGAGATCGGAATTGAGATCGACCGTGACCATGTGCCCTCCCGACCCGGCCGCGCCGGCAGCCGTCTCGCCGCAGTGAACGATGTGTCGCGCGCAGATCTAGCACGTCGCCGCCGCTCGACGGAATCGCCGCGGCGCGCGGCCGACGACTTGCCTTCTCGCTCATTCGTGCATCAGATCGATCGGTCGGGCGGTTCGCGGCATCTCGTACATCCTTCGCCCACCGCCGAAACCACGCCTCGGGGGCGACATGCGCATCGATTTCCTGGGTATCGAGGCCTTCCTCGCCATCGCCGAGCGCGGCAGCTTCCACGGTGCCGCCGCCCACCTCAACCTGTCGCAGACGGCGCTCTCCCACCGCATGCGCAAGCTCGAGGACGATCTCGGCGTCGAACTCTTCACCCGCACCACCCGGCGGGTGGCGCTGACGCCGGCCGGCGTCGAGCTTCTGCCCAAGGCGCGGCGCATGCTCGACGAGATCTCCGCCGGCTACGAGGCGCTGCGCAATCAGGGGCGGGAGCGGCAGGAACGGCTGGCGATCGGCTGCCTGCCGACCATCGCCACCAGCCATCTGCCGCCGGCGCTCGAGGCCTTCTCCGCCGCCCACCCGACGATCCGCGTCCTCGTCCATGACGCCTCCGCCCAGGAGATCGCCGACCGGGTGCAGAAGGGAGAGGCCGAATTCGGCATCACCGTCGTCTCCGCCGGCCGCTGGGATCTCGAGGTACGCCCGCTCTTGAAGGAGCCCTACGTGCTGGCCTGCGCCCGCGACCATCCGCTGGCGATGCGGCCGCATGTCAGCTGGAGCGACTTCGAGGGCCAGCCGCTCGTCCGCATCTCGTCGCAGACCGCCAACCGGGCGATCCTCGACGAAGCGCTCGGCAGTCGGCGCGAGGCGATGTTCTGGCGTTACGAGGTGAGCCACCTCGCCTCCGCCATGGGCTTGGTGCGCCAGCGCATCGCCCTCGCCGTGGTGCCCCGTCTGGCGATCGACGACGGCGATGGGGATCTTCTCGCGCTGCCGATCCGCGGTCCCTCGGTCAGCCGCACCCTCGGCATCGTCACCAAACGCGGCCTGCCGCTGTCCTCCCCCGGCAAGGCGCTGCTCGAACTCGTCGTCGCGTGCTTCCGCGGCGAGGCCGAGAGACCGGCGGATTGATGCATTGGATGCATCGGTCGAAGAGAACTCGTCACTTGTTTCATCTCCGGCTTCGCGGTCTGATCCCGTCACGGACGCGACGGATCGTCTCCCGCCACTTACCGACGCGGACCGAGACGGACGGCCGGGGCCACCCTCGGCCGTCCGCTCTTTCGAAGGAGAAATCGTTGCGTCCGAGGATCGTCTTCCTGCCCGGCCTTCTGTGCGACGCCGAGGTCTTCGCCGGCCAGACGGCGGCGCTCGCCCCCCATGCCGACGTGGCGGTCGCCGATTTCACCGACTGCGACACGATCGAGGCGATGGCGGCGAAGGCGCTCGCCGTCTTCGACGGACCGGTCTCGCTCGTCGGCTTCTCCATGGGCGGGCGCGCGGCGCTCGAAGCCCTGCGCATCGCCCCGGAGCGGGTCGAACGGCTGGTGCTGATGGACACCGGCGCCACCCCGGCGCGTGACGGCGAGGCCGCCGGCCGGATGGAACTGGTCGACCTCGCCCATCGCGAGGGCATGCGGGCGCTCGCCGCCCGCTGGCTGCCGCCGATGGTCCATCCCGACCGCGAGACCGATCCGACCCTGGTCGAGCCGATCACGGCGATGGTCGAGCGCATGACCCCGGCGATCTTCGCCGGCCAGATCCGCGCCCTCCTCGGCCGTCCCGACGCCCGGCCGGTGCTTTCCACCGTCCGCTGCCCGACCCTGGTGGTCGTCGGCCGCCAGGACCGCTGGAGCCCACTCGCCCAGAACCGGGAACTGGCCGAGACCATCCCCGGCGCCCGCCTCGCGGTGATCGAGGATGCCGGTCATTTCTCGCCCGCCGAGCGGCCGCAGGCGGTCGCCGCCGCGCTCGTCGATTTCTTCGGCTTCGCCGCGCCCGCAGCGGGGACGGGATCATGATCGTTACGGCGTCACCTTTCGATGAAACCGCCGACCGAGGAGGATGCGACCCATGTACTGGTTGATGGTCTGCCGCCACCGGACCGGTCAGGAGGAGCGCCGCGCCGAGATGCGCGACGCCCACCGCGCCCACGTCGCCTCCGGCCACGGTGGGCGGGTCAAGGTACTGATCGGCTCGGCTCTCACCCTCGACGACGCGGTCGCCGCCATCGGTAATTTCGGCATTCTCGAAGCCCCGGATCGGGAAACGGCGCTGGCTTTCGCCGAGGCCGACCCCTACGCTCGGGCGGGCATCGTCGAGAGCATCGAGATCTTCGCGCTCGCATCGACGTTCCAGGCCCATCGGATCGATCCGATGACCGTATCCCCGGCCCCGCGGCGCGATCCGCCGGAAGCCGCGTGAGACCCGTCCCCCCGGCGACGGCCGCCGTCCTCGGGTGACGACCAAGACAACGAAGACGACGAAGACAACGACAAGGGAGGAAGTCATGAACCGCCGCAATCTTCTCGCCGCCGGCGTCGCCGCGCTGGCGCTCTCCGCCTCCTTCGCTCCGGTGCGCGCCGAAGATCCGATCAAGATCGGCCTGGTTCTGCCGCTGACCGGCCCCTTCACCTCGACCGGCAAGGAGATCGTCGCCGCCGCCGAGCTCTACAACAAGGAAGCCGGCGCCTCGGTCGCCGGTCGCAAGGTCGAGCTCGTCATCAAGGACGACGGCGGCGTTCCCGACGTCACCAAGCGCCTCGTGCAGGAGATGATCGTCAACGATCACGTCACCGCCGTCGCCGGCTTCGGCCTCACCCCGCTGGCGTTGGCCGCCGCGCCGGTCGCCACCCAGGGGCAGACCCCGATGGTGGTGATGGCCGCCGCCACCTCGATCATCACCGAGCGTTCGCCCTTCATCGTCCGCTCCTCGCAGGTGGTGCCGCAGATCGCCGGTCCCTTCGGGACCTGGGCCGCCAAGCAGGGCATGAAGAAGGTCGTCACCATCGTCACCGACTACGGCCCCGGCCACGACGTCGAGAAGTGGTTCTCCCAGACCTTCAAGGAGGGTGGCGGCACCGTCGAGAACATGCGCGTGCCGCTGCAGAACCCCGACTTCTCGCCCTTCCTGCAGCGCGCCGCCGACGCCAAGCCGGACGCCGTGCTGGTCTTCGTGCCGTCGGGCGTCGGCGCCCAGTTCATGAAGCAGTTCGTCGAGCGCGGCCTCGACAAGTCGGGTATCCGTCTCATCGCCACCGGCGACCTCACCGACGACGAACTGCTCGATCGCATCGGCGACGTCGCCCTCGGCACCGTCACCGCGCACTTCTACTCGGGTGCCCATCCGAGCGAGAAGAACAAGGCCTTCACCGCCGCCTTCGAGAAGGCCAACCCGGGTCTGCGTCCCAACTTCATGGCGGTCGGTGGCTACGACGGCATGCACGTCCTCTACGAGGGTCTGAAGAAGACCAAGGGCGCCGGCGGTCAGGCCCTGGTCGACGCCATGAAGGGTCTCGCCTGGGAGAGCCCGCGCGGACCGGTGTCGATCGATCCCGAGACCCGTGACATCGTCCAGAACATCTACATCCGCAAGGTCGAGAAGAAGGACGGTCACTATTACAACATCGAGTTCGAGACGATCCCGAACGTCAAGGACCCGGCCAAGGCGAAGTGACGCGCCGACCCCACGAGGGGCTCGCCGGTCTCGACCGGCCCGTCTCTTTCGGGCAACCTCGACGATGACGAACGGCGGGCGCGGCGATGTCGCGCCCGCCGCCGCGTTTCGGGACCGTCGCTTCGGGAGTGCCTCGTCATGGTGGCCGGCTTCGCCATCCTTCTTCTCTGTCAGCTTCTCGGCGAGGTCACGGTGCGCGGCCTCGGCCTGCCGCTGCCCGGCCCGGTGGTCGGCCTTGTGCTGCTCGTCGCCGGCCTCGCCGTCGCCCGCCGCCACAATGGCGACGATCGCGCCGTCGCCGAGACTTCCCCCCTCGGCCGCGTCGCCGATGGGCTCCTCGCCGCCCTCGCCCTGCTGTTCGTGCCGGCCGGCGTCGGCGTCGTCCAGTATTTCGGCCTGATCGGCGCCGAGGGGGTGGCGATCGTCGTCGCTCTGGTGGTCTCGACGGTTCTCACCCTGGCGGCGACCGTCGCCACCTTCCTCGCCATCCGCCGCCTGATCGGCGCGACCGACGAGGAGGCCGGCCCGTGACCCCCTTCGCTCTCTGGGTCTATCTCTCGGCGAGCCCGCTGTTCTGGCTGACCGTGACGCTCCTCGCCTGGCTCCTCGCCGAGCGTCTCGCCGCTGCGAGCGGACGTCATCCGCTGGTCAACCCGGTGGCGATCGCCATCGTCGTCGTCGCCCTGCTGCTCGCCACCACCGGCACCGACTACCGCCGCTATTTCGACGGCGCCCAGTTCGTCCATTTCCTGCTCGGGCCGGCGACCGTGGCGCTGGCCGTGCCGCTGTGGCGCAATCGCACCCTCGTCGTCCGCAACGTCCTGCCGATGCTCGGTGCTCTCCTGGTCGGCTCCGTCGTCGCCATCGTCTCGGCGATCGGCACCGCGGCGCTGCTCGGCGCCTCGCCGGCGGTGGTCGCCTCGCTCGCCCCGAAGTCGGTGACGGCCGCGGTCGCCATGGCGGTGAGCGAGGGCCTCGGCGGCATCCCGGCGCTGACCGCGGCGCTGGTGATCATGACCGGCATCCTCGGCGCCATGGTGGTGACGCCGCTGATGAACGCGCTTCGCATCCGTGATCCCGCCGCGACCGGCTTCGCCGTCGGCCTCGCCTCGCACGGCATCGGCACCGCCCGCGCCTTCGCCGTCCATCCGGTGGCCGGTGTCTTCGCCGGCGTCGCCATGGGCCTCAACGCGGTGGTCACGCCGCTCCTCGCGCCGGTGCTGGCGCGGCTGTTGAGCTGAGCGGGTCGTGAAAAAAGAAGAACCCTCCCGCACCGAAGGGCGCGGGAGGGCGGGGCGGAGCGGCGCGCCGATCAGGCGGTCGCCAGTCCGAGGGCCGTCGCCGGCACCGGGGCGGGGGCGCCGACCTGGGCGACCGGACCGCGGCCGGACTTGGCCTGGGCGTCGAGCTCGAGCTGCAGATCTTCGGTCGACAGGTTGAGGATCTCGGCCTCGGCCGCGCCGGTGTTGCGGCTGCCCATGCGGATCAGCGCCCACAGGAAGCCGGCGAGCACCAGCACCCACGCGCCGAGCATCGCCTGCTGCATCGCGACGTTGTCCGGGAACACCAGCTGGTAGATCTTGTAGGTCTCGACCCAGCGGTTGCTCTCGAGGAAGGTCATGTGGGCCTTGTAGTTCATCGTGAACGGCAGGTAGCCGACGGCGAAGCCGATCATGCCGATCCAGGTGTTGAGGTAGCCGAGGCCGACCCGCATGTAGGAGCGGATTTCGCAGCCGATCAGCAGCACCGCGCCGAAGCCGATCAGGAGGCCGCCGAACACGTTGCCGAGGGTCAGCTGTTCCTTGAGGCCGCTCTCGAAGCCGGGCTTGGCGACGCCGGTGACCCACATCAGCCAGACGAAGCCGGAGACCAGCACCCACGAGGCGGTGACGCCGATGATCGGCAGATAGCCGCGCATCAGCGTGCGGGTGATGCGCGGAACGCCCATACGCGCGAACTTGCCGTCGTCCTTGCGCATGGCGCCGGCGACTTCCAGGGAGACCAGCGCGCATTCGGTGCCGAACCCGCTCTTCGACAGACCGAAGCCCGCGATCACGCCGGCGATCAGGGTGATCGCCGCATAGGCGAGACCGACGCTGGCGATCGACTTGCCGACCGGTGCCAGGGCGCCCTTCTTGTCGAGATGCTGCATCCACTCGGGATCGACGAGGCCGCCGTAGACCGAGAAGCCGATGAAGGCGAGGACGAAGGTGAGCGCCACCCAGAAGATCGGCCGCCGCGTCGGACGATAGGCCGGGTCGTAGCAGACCGTCTCACCGGCGTCGCCACGGTTGGCCTCGCAATAGGACCTGGTCTCCTGATGCTTGAAGTACTTGGCGAGGTTCAGCTTCTCCATCACGACGAAGCCCAGGGCGCCGCCGATCGCCATGAACAGCACGGTGACGAAGGAATGGACGCTCATCAGCGGCATGCCGCCGAGCAGGTGGTTGAGCGTGCAGCCGCCGGCCAGACGCGTGCCGTAGGAGAACAGCGCGCCGCCGAAGAAGGCGACCCACAGCACGCGGGCGGAATACTTCACCCAGGTGCGGCTCTCCTTCTCGAGCAACGCGACGATCAGGCCGCCGAGAATCATGCCGAGGATCTGCCAGCCGACGCCGGGCGCGAAGGCGCCGCCGGACATCGACTGACCGAACTCGTTGGCCTTGCCGTAGAGCTGGAAGTCGGGCAGCGCGAAGAGATGATAGAATCCGACCTCCATCGACCGGAACATCGCCCCGAGGTCCGAGGTGACGGTGATCGGCGTCAGTGTGCCGAGCTTGCCCGGCTTGGCGGAATGAGCCCACAGCGCCACCATGTAGATGATCTGCGCCACTCCGAAGGCGACGCCGGCCCAGAAGAAGGACCATTGCCGCGTCAGCATGTTTCTCATCACTGCCTCCCGCCCCCTCGGGGCTCGGCTCTTGCGGCGCCGCGAGAGGTGCGTCGCCTTCCGAAGAAGAGATGGCAAGAGCCGTACCAAGGGGAAACGGCGAGAAACATCAAGGAGATGGGATGGGGTGCCGGACGCGGTGCCGGCTGGAATCTGGCCGCCGCGGTCCCGCCGTCCGGCCAATTTCTTGCCGCCGGATCCCCACCCCGCGGCGCGGGCTCAATCCTCCGTCGCCGCTTCGCCGGCGCCCGCCAGCTTGGCGCGAAGGGTCATGCGGCTGATGTCGAGCACCTCGGCGGCGCGCGTCTTGTTGCCGCCGCACCATGTGACGACCGCACGCACATGAGCGACCTCGGCCTCGGCGAGGCTCACCGGCGTTCCGTCGTCGCGCGCCAGCACCGTGTAGTCGGTGGTCGCCGCCACTGCGCGCGACACTTCCGGCGGCAGTTGCGCCGCGGTGATGAGCCCGGCATCGGCGAGGATGGCGGCGCGCTCCATGACGTTGCGCAGCTCACGGACGTTGCCCGGCCAGTCGTAGTGCTCGAGCATCGGCCGCGTCTCCGCCGTCAGCGTCGGGCCGGGGCGATCCATCGCCGCCGCGGCGCGAGCGAGGAAATGCCGCGCGAGCGGCAGGATGTCGGCGCGCCGCGCCCGCAGGGGAGGCACGTCGATCGCCGCGACGTTGAGCCGGTAGTAGAGATCCTCGCGGAACCGCCCCTCCTTGACCATCGCGACGAGGTCGCGATGGGTGGCGGCGACGAAGCGGACGTCGCTGGTCAGCTCCTTGTGGCCGCCGATGCGCCGGAAGCTCGAGGTCTCGAGCACCCGCAACAGCTTCGGTTGCAACGTCGGCGACAGATCGCCGATCTCGTCGAGAAAGAGCACGCCGCCGTCGGCGAGCTCGAGCAGGCCCTTCTTGGTCTGCCGCGCGTCGGTGAAGGCGCCGCGCTCGTGGCCGAAGAGCTCGGACTCGAGCAACCCCTCGGGCAGCGCCGCGCAGTTGAGCGTCACCCAAGGTCCGTTCGCCCGGCTCGAAAGATCGTGGATCGACCGCGCCACCAGCTCCTTGCCCGACCCGGATTCGCCGCGGATCAACACCGGTACGCGGCCAGCCGTCGCCACCCGTCGCGTCATGTCGACGAGCCCGACGAAGGCCTCGCTCTCGCCGACGATCTCGCTCGATCGCGGCGGCGCCGACTGGGCCCGCCGCCAGGCCACCTCGTGGCGCAGTTTGCGCGTCTCCAGCGCCCGGCGCACCAGCTCCAGCATGTCGTCGAGATCGAACGGCTTGTTGAGATAGTCGTAGGCGCCGGCCTTCAGCGCCGCCACCGCGGTGCGCACCTCCGGATAGGCGGTCATGGTGACGATCAGCGCGTCCGGATCGTGCTCCTGCAGCTTCGGCAAGAGGTCGAGCCCGTGCATGTCGGGCAGGCGCAGGTCGAGAAGGATGAGCCGGAAGCTCGCCGTCTTCACCAGCGCCAGCGCTTCCGCCGCATCGGCGGCGGCCGCCACCCGGTAGCCCTGATCGGCGAGGAATTCGCCGACGGTCAGGCGCAGGGTCGTGTCGTCTTCGACGATGAGGAGATGGTCGGTCATGCGTCCGGGTCACGTTCGCCGGTCGCGGCGACCGGCCACAGGAGGGTGAAGGTGGTGCCGACGCCCGGCTCGCTCGCGACCGAGATGCGGGCGCCGTGCTCGTCGACGATCTTGCGGACGATGGCGAGGCCGAGGCCGGAGCCGTCGGGGCGGGTGGTGAAGAACGGTTCGAAGATGCGCGGCAGCACCTCCGCGGCGATGCCCCGGCCGGTGTCGGCGACGTCGACGCGCACGCGGCCGTCGCCGCTCGCCTCCGCCGCGATCGTCAGCCGCCCGCCGTCCGGCATGGCGCGCACCGCGTTGATCACCAGATTGAGCAGCAACTGCTTCATCTGCTGCGGATCGGCATGGAGCGGCGGCAGGCTCTCGACGCCGTCCACCGCGATCGCCACGCCGTGGCTGCGCGCCTCCTTGCCCGTCCAGAACAGCACGTCCTCGAGCACCCCGGCGAGCCGGCAGGGCTCCGGCCGACAGGCCTGTGGCGCGGCGAAGCCGTGGAAGGTCTGCAGGAAGCGCGTGAGCCGATCGACCTCCGCCTCGAGCCGCGCCAGGACCACCCGCGGCCCCGGCGTCATCTCGCGGTGGTGCTGCAACGACTGGGCGACCGCCTTCATGCCGGCGAGCGGATTGCCGATCTCGTGGGCGAGGCCCATCGCCAATTCGCCGAGGGTGGTCAGCTTCTCCGTCTGGAACATCTGATGGTCGAGTTCGCGGCGTTCGTCCTCGAGCCGCCGTTCCTCGCTGACGTCGCGCAACAGCACGATGAAGCCGTCGCCGGCGTCGAGCGAGCGGACCGCCAGCGCGAAGATGCGCTCGCCGATGGTCATGACCCGCCGCACCTCGCCGTCGTCCGCCACCGCCTGCGCCGTCGCCGGCCAACCGGCGCAATAGTGCACCACCGTCTGGCCGATCGCCTCGCCCTCGATCCCCAACAGCCGCAGCGCCGCCGGATTGGCCAGCGTGATACGGCCCTGTTCGTCGACGGCGAGGATGCCGTCGGCGCTGTTCTCGATGACCGCCGCCAGGAAGGCGCGTTCGTGATCGAGATCGCGGGTGCGTGCCCGCACGTCGTCCTCGAGCCGGTCGCGCTGTGCGGCGAGCGATCCCAACATCACCTGCAACTTTTCCGCCATGCGGTTGAACTGCGCCCCGAGTTCGGCGATCTCGTCGCGTCCGCCGATCTCGACGCGCCGCGAGAAGTCGCCGACCGTCAGCGCCCGGGCCTGGCGGGTGAGGCGATCGAGCGGCCCGAGCAGGTGGCGCGACAGCGCGTAGCCGCCGGCCGCGGTGACCAGCAGGCTGGCGAGCAGCACCGCGTAGAGCCCGTAGAGGCTGGTGACGGCGAAGAACAGGTCCCGCTCCGGCACCTCCATGGCGATCAGCCACTGCCCTCGCCGGATCTTGTCGGCCCCCGCCGCCCCGAGCGGGATCACCACCGTCGCATGGGTGACGAGCAGACCGGCGACCGAACGGTTGCCGGTGTCGGTGGAGAGGATCGCATCGACGGTGTCGCGGTCCCAGTGAGCGACGAGGCTGTCGATCGGCAGCATGCGGAACGCCGGTTCGGCTTCGTCGCCGTCGCCCCTCGCCGCCGGCTTCTCCGCCGAGCGCGCCAGATAGGTCCCCGAGCGGTCGATCAGATAGGCGGTGCCGGCGCGCGCCTCCGCCATCTCCTGCAACTGCTCGAGCAACACCGCCGCATGGAGGTTGGCGACCAGCAGGCCGGCGACCTTGCCGTCCGCATCGGCGATCGGCGTCGCCAGACGCACCACCGGTTGCTCCGGTTGTTCGATCCGGCCGTATTCGATGTTGAGGTCCATCGGCGAGATGTAGATCTCACCCGGGGCGTATTTCAGCGCATCGTGGAAATAGTAGCGCTCGGATTTGTCCTGGAGCTGGTCGTGCGGGATGGTGAAGACACGGTCGCCCCGGCGTTTGACCCGCATCATCTCGCGGCCGTCGAGGCCGATGTAGCGGATGTAATAGAAGTGCGGGTAGTAGCGGGCGAGGACGGTGTAGTCCTTCTCCAATTGGAGGACGGCGCGATCGATCTCGCCGGCCTCGCCGCGCCGTCGTGCTTCGACCAGCTCGGTGAGCGAGCGCGAGGCGGCGAGATTGAGCAGCTCCGAGGCGAACTGGTCGAAGAAGCGTCCGACGCCGGCGGCGCGCACCGCCACCTCCTGGTCGAGGTTGCGCAGGGTCTCCTGCTTCAGCGCCACTTGCGACTGCCAGATGCCGATGAGGCCGGCGACGCCGGTCGGGATCACCGCCACCAACAGGAAGAAGAGGTAGATGCGTCGCGACAGGCCGACGAAACGCGGCCGCGGTTTCGTTTCCGATCGATCGGGAGTGGGGCGTGAGGCGGCGGTATCGAGCATCGCCTCCTTGATACCACGCCATCACCACGGACACGACGAGACGCGTGGGCCGAGGTCGCGCCGGTGACCTCAATTCTCGTTCAGCGCCCGTCGGACACGCCGCAGCACCACCCCGCGCGCCCGATCGTCGGCGGCGCCGGCGAGCGCCTCCTGAAGATCGAGCAGCAGCGACTGATAGTCGTTGTGCCAGTCGCGCCGCCCGGCCCACGCCGGATCGATGCGCGGCATCGCCGCGGTCGTCACCGCGATCGGCCGAGCGCCGTCCGGCGTCAGGTGGAAGGCGCCGTCGAGCGTCGGCGTGATCAACCGCTCCGCCGGCAGGAAGGCGGCGAGCCGTCCGGCCAATCCGGCCAGCGCCTCCGCCTCGCCGTGAACGAGGAAGACCTCACGGGCGATCGGCAGGCGGTGGTGCACCCACTCCGCCAGTTCCGGTCCGTCGGCATGGCCGCTGTAGAGGTCGAGTTTGCGGATGCGCGCCCGCACGGCGATCTCGTCGCCCTGGATGCGCACCGTGCTCGCCCCCTCCTCGAGGATGCGCCCGAGCGTGCCGGCCGCCTGGAAGCCGACCAGCAGCACCGTCGCCTCCTCCCGCCACAGCCAGTTCTTCAGCCGATGGCGGATGCGTCCGGCCTCGCACATGCCGCTGGCGGCGATGACGATGTGGAAGCCGTGGTGATTGTCGAGCGCCTTCGACTGTTCCACCGACTCGGTGAATCGCACGTTCTTCGCCGACAGCGCGCTGACCAGCAGGTCGCCGTTCTCGAGCTCGCCGACGTGGTCGGCGAAGACCCGCGTCGCCCGGCTGGCGAGCGGCGAGTCGATGAAGATCGGTGCCGAGGGGATCTCGCCGCTCTCCATCAGCAGGACGAGATCGGCGAGTAACTCCTGCGTTCTTTCGACGGCGAAGGAGGGGATCAGCAACACCCCGTCCGGCCGGTGGGCCGCCTTCACCTCGGCCCTGAGCGCGCCGCGACGGCGGGTGTCGTTCACCCCTTCGCGGTCGACGTCGCCGTAGGTCGATTCGCAGATCACGTGATCCCAGTCCTTCGGCGCCACCGGGTCGTATTGCAGCAGCTTGTCGTCCGGGCCGATGTCGCCGGAGAACAGCAGCCGCAGCGGCTTCTCGTCCCGCGCGATCTCCATCTCCACCGAGGCCGAGCCGAGGAGGTGACCGGCGTTCCAGAAGCGGATGCGCACGCCCTCGGCGATCCGTTGCCAGCTGCGATAGGGGATCGGCCGGAACCGCGCCATCGCCGCGACCGCGTCTTCCGCCGTGTAGATCGGCGTCACCTCGTCCCGCCCGCGCCGAGAGTTGCGGCGGTTGAGCTGCGCCACCTCGATCTCTTGGATGTGGCCGGAATCCGGCAGCATCACCGAACAGAGATCGGCGGTCGGCGCCGTCGCCCACACCGGTCCGTCGTAGCCCTCGCGCACCAGTCGCGGCACCAGTCCGGAATGATCGATGTGGGCATGGGTCAGCACCACGGCGTCGATCCGGCTCGGATCGAAGGGGAAGGGGCGGTAGTTCAGCTCCTTCTCGGTCTTCGACCCTTGGAAGAGGCCGCAGTCGACGAGGATGCGGGTCCCCTCGACCTCGATCATCTGGCAGGAGCCGGTCACCGTGCCGGCCGCCCCGTGGAATCTGAGGATCGGATGGTCGGTGTCGGTCATGTCGGCGCTCCGATGGCTCGCGCACGCCCGGGCGACGGGCGGCGCATCCCTTCCCCGGTACCGAGCTTAGGCCGATCGTGCGCCCCGGTCATGTTCCCGAGAACACATAGGCGGATCCGCGCCGCGACCGGGTCGAACCGGCCGAACCCCTCGCCGGCCCGCCTCAGACCGACGGGGGGCCGCCGGCGCGGAACCATTCGATCACCGCACCGTCGTCGCGTGCGCCGAGCCCCATGGCGAGGGTGGCGCGGAAGACCTCCTCGGCGAGGCCGGCGAGCGGCGCCGGGCTCCCTGCCTCCTTCGCCGCGGCGCAGGCGAGGCCGACGTCCTTGGTCAGGATGTGGGCGGCGGCGTGGACGGTCGGATCGTCGGCCACCACCCGCTCCATACGCGTGCCGAAGACGAAACTCGCCCCCGAACTCGCCTGGACGACGTCGAAGACGGTGCGCCGATCGAGCCCCATGCGCTCGGCCAGCGCCATCGCCTCGCCCGCCGCGACGAGATTGACCGCCGCCAGCATGTTGTTGACGATCTTCACCTTGGAGCCGTCGCCGACGGTCTCGCCGATATGGAAGGTGCGGCCCGCCATGTCGGCGAAGAGGTCGGCGAACTCCGCGACGAGCGCCGGGTCGCCGCCGATCATCATCGACATCGTCCCCTCGTGCGCCTTGGCCGGACCGCCCGACACCGGCGCGTCGAGCGGCCGGAGTCCGGCGGCGGCGAGACGTCGACCGAAGTCGGCGGCGTCCTTCGGCGCGATCGTCGAAGCGACGATCACCACGCCCCCCGGCGCCATCCCGGCGACGACGCCGTCCGCCCCGAACAACACCTCGTCGGTCTGCGCCGCGTCGACCACCAGGGTGATCACCACCTCGACGGCCCGCGCCACCGAGGCCGGGTTCGGATGGATGGTGGCGCCCGCGGCTCGCGCCGCCGCGTCTGCTTCCGGTCGGATGTCGCGCGTATGGACCGCGTGGCCGCGCGCCACGAGCCGCGTCGCCACCCCGAGCCCCATCAGTCCCGTTCCGATCACCCCGACCCGTCGTGCCATCGCATCCGCCCCGTTCGCGCTTCCGACGCAACGTGACCGGCACGAGGGGGAGAGGCAAGAGGCGAACGAAGCCGGACGTCGCGCCCGGTTCGCGGCCACGTCGCTCGACGCGTGGCGCGTGCGGCGGCGTGAGCCGCCGAAGCGATCGACGAGGAGGCCGCGATCAGACGTGACGCGCGCCGGTCCAGCCTTCGGTGCGCAACCACTTCTCCGGGTCGCCGCCGTCGAAGAGCGGGCCGTCGAAGGTGCGCAGCGTGTCGTCGACCCGGCTCGGCCGGCCGATGGCGCGGTCCCAGCGATCGGAGGCGAAGGCCTCGCGCGCCGCGGCGAAGGCCGCCTCGGCGTCGTCGGTCTGATGCCAGCGCAGCATCTGCGCCGCGAACCACAGGCCGTCGGTCGGCCGTGGCCGGGTGATCGGCCCGTTGACCCCTTCGCCGTGGAAGCGCAGGAAGCCCGGCACCGACACCGGCGCGCCGCCGCGTTCGATCTGCAACCGGCCGGTCAGCGAGCGCATGACGATCGCCGCGGGAACGCCGACGATCTCGTCGCGCGCCAGCAGTTCGGCGAGGCGTTCGCGGTTCTCCGGCGCTTCGCTCCAGGCTGCGGCCCGGTCGAGGGACCGAAGCAGCGCCTCGATCTCGTCGCCGCGTCGCTCGGCGAGGTCGGCGCGCAGGCCGAGCACCTTCTCCGGCGTCGACGGCCACAGCACCGCCGTCGGCAGCACGATGTGGCCGACACCGGAATCGACCGCCCGGCTGGTCCACGGCGCACCGACGCAGATGCCGTCCACCTCGCCCGCCTCCATCGCCGCCACCATGTGGGGCGGCGGCACCACGGTCAGGCGCACGTCGGTATCGGGATCGACCCCGGCCGCCGCCATCCAGTGGCGCAACTGATGGTGATGGCAGGAGAACGGGTGGACCGAGGCGAAGGTCAGTTGCTCGCGGCCGGCCTGCGCCCGTTCGGCGACGAGGCGGGCGAGGGTGCGGCCGGAGGCGAGCGGATCGCCGAAGCCCCCCCAGTCGCCGCCCTCGCGCCACAGCGCCGTGGTGACGGCGATCGAATTGCCGCCCTGATCGAGCACGAAGGGGGCGATCACCGGCGCCTGCAGGTGACCGAGGCCGAGCCGCGCCGCGATCGGCATCGGCGCCAGCATGTGGGCGGCGTCGAAATGGCCGAGCACCAGCCGGTCGCGGATGTTGGCCCAGGAGGTTTCGCGCACCAGCTCGAGGTCGAGCCCTTCCTCCGCCGCGAATCCGAGGTCGCGCGCCACCACCAGAGGTGCGCAATCGACCAGCGGCATGAAGCCGAGTCTCAGCCGGCCTTCGCCACGTTCCGAGCCGATCGGGGCCGCCGTCGTCTTCGTCATCTCGGCTCCTCCCCTCTCATCCGAGCAACTGCGCCGCGGTGACGACGCTGCGGGCGATGTCCGCGAGCTTGACCTTCTCGTTCATCGCGGTGCGCCGCAGCATGCCATAGGCCTCCTCCTCGGAGATGCCACGCGACTTCATCAGGATGCCCTTGGCGCGCTCGACCAGTTTGCGATCCGCCAATTCGTCGCGCGCCTGCTGCAACTCGCGGGTCAGCCGGTCGAAGGCGTTGAAGCGCGACACGGTCATGTCGAGGATCGACTTCACCCGTTCCTTGCGCAGCCCGTCGACGATGTAGGCCGAGACCCCGGCGTCGACCGCCGATTCGATCATCGCCGAGTCCGACTGGTCGACGAACATGGCGACCGGCCGTTTCACCGTCCGCGACACCTGGAACATCTGCTCGAGCACGTCGCGCGACGGACTGGCGAGATCGATCAGGATGACGTCCGGATCGATCTCGAAGATCCGTTTGAGCAGTTCGTGGGTGGTGTCCAGCCGCACCACGTCGACGAGCCCGGCCTCGCGCAACCCGTCCTCGAGGATGGTCGCCCGCGTCGGGTTCTCGTCGATCACCAGAATGGTGAGGGAAGTGTCGGCCACCGCTCGCCCCGTCTATATCGCAGCGCATCATGGGCGGGACGGACATGGTGAGCAAGTCCCTCGGGTGGTGCGGTCGGCGGTCGTCATTCGGCGGCGACCGGGGTCGCCGGGCGCTCCTCCTCGGCGATCAGCCGCGCGATCTCGGGACGGCAGGAGCCGCAATTGGTGCCGGCGCGCAGTTTCTCGCCGATCGCCGCGACACTGCGGCAACCGCCGGCGATCGCCTTGCGGATCTGGTTGACGCCGACGCCGTAGCATGAGCAGACGCGCCGGCCGGGATCCTCCACCGCGCTCCCCGGCCGCCCGGCGAGGAGTGCGGTGGCCTCGCGCCCCGCGACGCCCCCCGCCTCGAACCGCGCCACCAGCCAGTCGCGCGACGCCTCGACCGGCGCCGGTGCGACGAAGATGAGGCCGACCACCTCGCCGTCGCGGATCGCCGCGATGCGCAACCGACCGCCGCGCGCATCGGCGACGCTGGCGAGTTCGGCCCCCGCGCCGAAGAGGTTCGCGGCGAAGGCGCTCCAGTCGGCCGGTGCGTCCAATCCGGCGAGTTCGATCCGCTCGCCGCCGACGATGCGGGCGCGCGCCCAATAGTCGGCATCGATCGTCGCCGGCGGTCGGCGGGTGAGCGCGAAGCCGTACCAGGCTGCGGCCCAACGCTGCATCGCCACCGTCGTCGCCTTCGATTCCGGCTGTCCCGAGACCGGATCGGTCTCCGGCGCCACCAGCGCGTCGACTCGCGCCCCGGAGGCGAAACGATCGGTCCAGTGGATCGGCACGAAGACCGATCCCGGCCGCTGCCGGTCGGTGATCAACGCCCGGACCACCACCTCGGCCCGGCCGTTCATCACTCGGACGAGATCGGCGGCGCCGATGCCGAGCGCTGCGGCGTCGGTGGGAGCGATCTCGACGAAAGGCTCGGCGATGTGGCTCGACAGGGTCGAGGCGACGCCGGTGCGGGTCATCGTGTGCCACTGGTCGCGGATGCGGCCGGTGTTGAGCCGATAGGGCGTCTCGGCGGTGAGGCGGCTCATCGGCGGCCGATAGGGCGTGGCGATCATCCGACCACGACCGTCCGGCGTGAAGAAGCGGCCGTCGGCGAAGAAGCGCTTGCCGGCGTTGGGCACCGCCTCACCGCGGCGGCGCGGCCACTGGAACGGCGCCAGCGCGTCGAAGCCGGCGTCGGAGACGTCGGCGAAGGCGGAGATGTCGAAGTCGCGCGCGACCTCGGGGCGGTGACCGGACAGCGCGGCATGCTCGCGGAAGACCGCCGCCGCGCCGTCGAAGTCGAAGGCCGCTTCCCAGCCGAGCCGCTTGCCCACTTCGGCGAGCGCCCACCAGTCGGGCTTGGCCTCGCCGACCGGCGCCATGAAGCCGCGCTGGCGCGAGACTCGCCGTTCCGAATTGGTGACCGTGCCGTCCTTCTCGCCCCAGGCGAGCGCCGGCAGCAGGACATGGCCGAGCTCGGCGGTGTCGGTCGAGGCCATCACCTCGGAGACGACGACGAAAGGACAGGCGCGGATGGCGGCCTTGACCCGATCGGCGTCGGGAAGGCTGTCGACCGGGTTGGTCGCCATGATCCACAGCGCCTTGACGCGCCCGTCGGCGACCGCGTCGAAGAGATCGACCGCCTTGTGTCCCGGCGTCGCCGTGACCGTCGGCGAGGCCCAGAACTCGCGGACGAGTTCGCGGTGGCTCGGATCGGCCAGTTCCAGATGCGCCGCGAGCTGGTTGGCGAGCCCGCCGACCTCGCGCCCGCCCATGGCGTTGGGCTGGCCGGTGACCGAGAACGGCCCGCAGCCCTCCCGGCCGATCCGGCCGGTGAAGAGATGGCAGTTGAGGATGGCGTTGACCTTGTCGGTGCCGGCCGACGACTGGTTGACCCCCTGGCTGTAGACGGTGAGCACCTTCTCGGTCGCGCCGAAGAGGTCGAAGAAGGCGACGACGTCGGTCTCCGCGAGCCCGGTGACGCGCGCCACCTCGGCCGGATCGTCGAAGGGAGCCGCAGCCTCGAGCGCCGCCTCGAGCCCCGAGGTGTGCGCGGCGACGAAACGACCGTCGCGGGCGTCGGCACGCTCCAGATGGCGCAGCAGACCGGCGAAGAGGGCGACGTCGGTGCCCGAGTCGAGCCCGAGATGCAGATCGGCGATCTCGCTCGTCGCGGTGCGCCGCGGGTCGAGCACCACCACCTTCATCCCCGGGCGCGCGGTCTTGGCCGCCGCGAGGCGCTGGAACAGGATCGGATGGCACCAGGCGAGGTTGGAGCCGACCAGCACGACGAGATCGGCGGTCTCCAGGTCCTCGTAGGTCTGCGGCACCGTGTCGGTGCCGAAGGCGCGCTTGTGGCCGGCGACCGAGGAGGCCATGCACAGGCGCGAATTGGTGTCGATGTTGGCCGAGCCGACGTAGCCCTTCATCAGCTTGTTGGCGACGTAATAGTCCTCGGTGAGGATCTGGCCCGACACGTAGAGCGCCACCGAATCCGGGCCGTGGTCGCGGATCGCGGCGCCGAAGCGTTCGGCGACGAGATCGAGCGCCGCGTCCCAGCTCACCCGCTCGCCACCGATCGAGGGATGGGTGAGGCGGCCGTCGTGGATCAACGTCTCGGCCAGCGCCGAGCCCTTGACGCACAGCCGGCCGAAATTCGCCGGATGATCCGGATCGCCGGAGATCGTCACCCGCCCGTCGGCATGCGTCTCCGCCTTCACACCGCAACCGGTGCCGCAATAGGGGCAGGTGGTGAAGGTTGTGCGGACGACCTCGGACATGCACGTCTCCTTCGCCGGCGAACCATCGTCGCCGTCGTCATCCGGTGACCGGCCGGTTCGGGATCCGCCGGCGGCGGCGCGGGTCGGCCGCCATCGGCGATTATCGGGGAGCTTCGCCTCACTCCGCCGCGAGGAGGCTCGCCGGAACCTCGAGGCGGATACGCCCGCCCTCGACCTTCACGGCATATTCCTCGGCGCAGCCCTCGTCGGCGCCGGTGGCCTTGCCGCTCTCCAGGTCGATCACCCAGTTGTGCAGCGGGCAGGCGACCTTGCGGCCGTGGACGATGCCTTCGGAGAGCGGCCCGCCCTTGTGCGGGCACTTGTTCTCCAGCGCGAAAACGTGATCGTCGGCGGTGCGGAAGATCGCGATCTCGTGCGCACCGACGCGAACGGTGCGGGCGCCGAGCGCCGGGACGTCGTCGAAGGCGCAGATGTCGTACCAGTCGGACATGGAACGTCTCTCCGTCTCACTCGGCGGCCAGCGCCGGAACGATGGTGATGGGCGAGAACTCGTGGCTCTCGTGGCCGGCGACACGCTCGGCCCAGGGGTCGACCTGCGCGAATTTCTGCGACAGCAGGAACCGCTCCCACAGCGCCTTGCGGCTCGCCGCGTCTTCGACGATGGCCTGCTTGATCGTGTCGAGGCCGACGCGCTCCTGCCACTTGTAGATGCGCTCGAGGTAGATCGCGCCCTCACGGTACATCTGCAGCACCGCGCCGGAGTACTCGAGCGCCTCCTCTTCGGTGTCGACGTGGCAGAGGAGGTCGGTCGCCCGCACGTGCAGGCCGGCCGCGCCGGAGATGTGGATGTCGTAGCCCGAGTCGACGCAGATCACGCCGATGTCCTTGACCGTCGCTTCCGAGCAGTTGCGCGGGCAGCCGGAGACGGCGAGCTTGACCTTGGCCGGCGTCCACGACGCCCACATCAGCTTCTCCAGCTTGACGCCGAGCCCCATGCTGTCCTGCGTGCCGAAGCGGCACCACGACTTGCCGACGCAGGTCTTCACCGTCCGGAGGCCCTTGGAATAGGCGTGGCCGGAGACGAGCCCGATGTCGTTGAGGTCCTTCCAGATCGCCGGCAGGTTCTCCTTCTCGATGCCGAGCAGGTCGATGCGCTGGCCGCCGGTCATCTTGACGAGCGGCACCTCGTGCTTCTCGGCGATGTCGGCGATGGCGCGCAGCTCCGCGGCGGTGGTCAGGCCACCCCACATGCGCGGCACGACCGAGAAGGTGCCGTCCTTCTGGATGTTGGCGTGGACGCGCTCGTTGATGAAGCGCGAGCGGCCGTCGTCGACGTATTCGCCCGGCCAGTCGCAGACCAGATAGTAGTTGAGCGCCGGGCGGCAGGTGGCGCAGCCGTTCGGCGTCTTCCAGCCGAGTTCCTGCATCACCGCCGGGATCGACTTCAGCCCCTTGGCGCGGATCGTCTCGCGCACTTCCGTGTGGGTGTGGTCGGTGCACTTGCACATGGTCTTGCGGGCCGACGCCTTGAAGGCGTCGCCGAGGGTGAAGGCGAGCACCTGCTCGACCTTCGGGGTGCACTGGCCGCAGGACGCCGAGGCCTTGGTCACCGCCTTGACCTCGTCGAGGGTGGTGAGCCCCTGGCTCTTGATCGCCGAGACGATGGCACCCTTGCAGACGCCGTTGCAGCCGCAGATCTCAGCGTCATCCGGCAAGGCTGCAACGGCCGCCATAGGGTCCAGGGGGGCGCCCCCCTGGTAGGACTGGCCGAAGATCAGCGTGTCGCGCATCTCCGAGACGTCGGTGCCGTCGCGGATCAGGTCGAAGAACCAGCTGCCCTCCGCCGTGTCGCCGTACATGACGGCGCCGACGACGCGGTCGCCCTCGAGAACGACGCGGCGATAGACGCCGCGCGCGGGATCGCGCAGGACGATGTCCTCGCGGCCCTCGGCCTCCGCGAAGTCGCCGGCGGAGAACAGGTCGCAGCCGGTGACCTTGAGCTTGGTCGAGAGTTCCTTCGGCACGAAGGCGGCCTCTTCGCCCATCAGCGTCTTGGCGACGACCTTGGCCTGATCGTAGAGCGGCGCGACGAGGCCGAAGAGCAGGCCCTCAAACTCGACGCATTCGCCGAGCGCCAGCACGTCCGGGTCGGAGGTCACCATCTGCGACGTCACCTTGACGCCGCGCCCCACCTCGAGGCCGGCCGCCTTGGCGACGGTGGTCTCGGGACGAATGCCGACCGCCATGACCACGAGATCGGCGGGGATGAGGGTCCCGTCGGCGAGTTCGACGCCCTCGACCTTCTCCGATCCGACGATCGCCTTGGTCGAGGCGTTGACCAGGATGGAGATGCCGCGCTTCTCCAGGTCCTTCTGCAGGAGATAGCCGGCCGACGGATCG
The DNA here is from genome assembly GCF_036782435.1 of Pinisolibacter sp. Classification (NCBI taxonomy): domain Bacteria; kingdom Pseudomonadati; phylum Pseudomonadota; class Alphaproteobacteria; order Hyphomicrobiales; family Ancalomicrobiaceae; genus Pinisolibacter; species Pinisolibacter sp. Next base: position 44,800 of record NZ_DAIPZB010000014.1, read on the forward strand.
AGCTGGCGCTCCATCAGATGGCCCATCAGATGGATGACCGTCACCTCCATGCCGCGCAGGCGCAGGCCGGCGGCGGCTTCGAGACCGAGCAGGCCGCCGCCGATCACCACGGCCTTGGCGCCCGGCGTCGCCGAGGCCTCGATCATCGCGTTGGTGTCCTCGAGGTCGCGATAGGCGACGACGCCCTTCAGCTCCTTGCCCGGGACCGGGATGATGAACGGCGCCGAGCCGGTGGCGATCAGCAGCTTGTCGTAGGCGACCTCGCCCTTCTCGCCGACGACCACCTTGCGGTCGCGATCGATCGAGACGACACGCTCGCCGAAGCGGCAGGCGACCTTGTTGGCCGCGTACCAATCGTCGTCGTGGGTGACGATCTCGGCGAAGCTCTTCTCACCGGAGAGGACCGGGGAGAGCATGATGCGGTTGTAGTTGCCGCGCGGTTCGGCGTTGAACAGCGTCACTTCATAGGCCGAGGGATCGGCCTCGAAGAGGTGCTCCAGCGCCCGGCCGGACGCCATGCCGGCGCCGATGACGACGAGTTTCTTCATGGGGTCAGTTCCTCAGCAGTACCAGGCGACGATGTGAGCGAGTTCGCCGCCCTGATGGATGGGCAGGGCGACCATGGTGGTGTAGCCGGCCGGCAGTCCGGCGGGGCCGCGCTCGACCACCGGCAGGCCGGAGCCGAGCGCCCGGCCGACCGGGCCTTCCCAGGCCTTGGCGCGGGCCGGCGTGCCGGTCTCGTCGACCCACAGCGCGCCCTCGCGCTCGCAGATGCCGTCGACGAGGATCGCTTCCTTCTTCGAGCCGACGACCGCCGAGCGGGCGTCCCACATCTCGAAACGGCGGGCGAGCGGCGTGCCGCGCGCCGACAGGAGCGTCAGCACGTAGGTGTCGTGACCGGGCGTCGGGACCGGCAGGCCGAGGCCGGTGGTCAGCCCCGCCCTGCCGGCGGCGTCGGCGCGGATGAAGCGGTAGCCCGAGCCGAGATCGCGCATCATCATCGGCGTCATCGACGCCCACACCCCGCCGGGCAGCCCCTGGCCGCGCGGGAACTGGGTGTGCTTCGACACCCACTCGAAGTGCTTGGCGGCGCCGTAGTAGCCGTCCTCGAGCATCAGCAGGCGGTTGTCCTCGCGCCACACCTCGATGGCGCCGGTGCGCACGGCGTCGTCGCCGCACAGCACCACCAGGACGGCCTTCAGCTCGGCCCCGTCGAACACCGGCACGGCCACCGCGCAGGTCAGACCCGCCGCCTTGGCCGCCTCGGTGCGCTTGAAGTAGGAGCCGTCGAACTCCTTCAGGACGACCGGACGTCCTTCCGCCCAGGCCTTTCCGGGCAGACCCTCGCCGGGGCCGAAGCTCTCCTTGCCGGAGACCGCCGCGAAGTCGGCGAGATCGCCGTAGTCGCCGCCGCCGTGGACGAGGCGTCCATCCTTCGGCACCCAGACCTCGGAGGCCTGGATGAAGGTCGAAGTCGTGTTCTCGGATGCGCTTTCCATCACGCGGCCTCCCTCGCGCCGGCGCTCTTCTCGGCGGCCGTCGGCTTCGCTTCGGTCTTCTCCTCGCCGTGATGGCCTTTCTCGTACTCCTCGAGGAAGCTCAGGACCTGTTCGCGGTAGAGGTAGTAATCGGGGTGTTCGAGCAGCGCCTTGCGCGAGCGCGGGCGCGGTATGTCGACGTCGACGACGCGGCCGATCTTGGCGTTCGGGCCGTTGGTCATCATCACCACCCGGTCGGCGAGCAGGATCGCTTCGTCGACGTCGTGGGTGACGCAGATGGCGGTGACCTGGGTGCGGGTCCACACCTCCATCAGCACCTCCTGCAACTGCCAGCGGGTGAGGCTGTCGAGCATGCCGAAGGGTTCGTCGAGGAGCAGCAGCTTCGGGCTGAGCGCGAAGGCGCGGGCGATGCCGACGCGCTGGCGCATGCCGTTCGACATGTCGGCGGCCGGCTTGTCCATGGCGTCGCCGAGACCGACGCGGGCGAGGTAGTACTCGGCGACGTCGACCTTTTCCGCCTTCGACGAGGTCGGATAGACCTCGTCGCAACCGAGCAGCACGTTCTCCTTGGCGGTCAGCCACGGGAACAGGCTCGGCGCCTGGAACACGACGGCGCGGTCGGGGCCGGCCTGGTAGACTTCGCGGCCGTCGAGCACGATGCCGCCCATCGACACGTCGGTGAGGCCGGCGACCATGGTCAGCACCGTCGACTTGCCGCAGCCGGAGTGGCCGATCAGCGAGATGAACTCGCCGCGCTTGACGTTGAGATCGAAGCCGTCGACGACGGTCAGCGGTCCCCTCGGCGTCGGATAGATCTTCTTGACCTCGTCGAATTCGACGTAGCGCTCCATGATGCCGGTCTTCGGCCGCGCCGCCTCGGCCCAGGCCTTGGGCAGTTCGCCGCCGGCCTTGATCGCGGCGCGCGCTTCCCGCGCCGCCGCCTTGGCCTTGGCGACGTCCTCGCGGAAGTGCACCGGGATGACCTCCGGCAGATGCCGGCCGTCGTCCTCGCCCGAGCCCTGCTCGATGCCCATGTCCATCAGGTACTGGGTGATCTCGGCGCGCAGGCGCTTGAACTCGGGGTCGTGGTTGGCGGCGGTGCGATCACGCGGCCGCGGCAGGTCGATGACGAATTCCTTGGCCAGCGTCGCGCCGGGTCCGATGGTGAGCGGGATGACCCGGTCGGCCAGCAGCAGCGCCTCGTCGACGTCGTTGGTGATGAGGACGACGGTTTTCTTGTCCTCCTCCCAGATGCGCTCGATCTCGTCCTGGAGCTTGGAGCGGGTCAGGGCGTCGAGCGCCGACAGCGGCTCGTCGAGCAGCAGCACCTCGGGGCTCATGGCCAGCGCCCGGGCGATGCCGACGCGCTGGCGCATGCCGCCGGAGAGCTCCGCCGGCTTGCGGTCGGCGGCGTGGGAGAGGCCGACCATCTCGATGTACCTGGCGATGCGCGCCGAACGGTCGGCCTTGCTCTCGTTCGGGAACACCGTTTCCACCGCCAGCTCGATGTTGCCGTGGACCGACAGCCACGGCATCAGCGAGTAGGACTGGAACACCATGCCGCGCTCCGGGCCGGGCGCCGTCACCGGCACGCCCTTCATCGTCACCTCGCCCGCGTCGGGCGTGACGAGGCCGGCGATGGTCGAGATCAGTGTCGTCTTGCCCGAGCCGGAGAAGCCGAGGATGGCGACGAACTCGCCCTCGCGGATCTTGAGGTTCACGTCGGAGAGGACGTGGGTGACGTCGGAGCCGGAGACGTAGCTCTTGGAGACGTTCTTCAGCTCGAGGATGGGCGTGGGTTCGCTCATGGTCCGCCCCCTCAACGCTTGCCGGAGAAGGTGAAGGCGGCCTGGAGCGCGTACATCACGCGGTCGAGCAGGAAGCCGATGATGCCGATGGTGAAGACGGCGACCATGATGCGGGCGAGCGACGAGGAGGAGCCGTTCTGGAACTCGTCCCACACGAACTTGCCGAGGCCGGGGTTCTGGGCGAGCATCTCGGCGGCGATCAGCACCATCCAGCCCACGCCCAGCGACAGACGCATGCCGGTGAAGATCAGCGGCAGCGACGACGGGATGACCAGCTTGAACACCTTCTTGGCCCAGCCGAGACGCAGCACCTTGGCGACGTTCATCAGGTCCTTGTCGATCGAGGCGACGCCGAGCGAGGTGTTGATCAGCGTCGGCCACAGCGAGCACAGCGTCACGGTGATCGCCGAAACCAGGAACGACTTCTCGAACATCGGATCGGTCGAGGTGTAGAGCGCCGAGACCACCATGGTGACGAGCGGCAGCCAGGCCAGCGGCGACACCGGCTTGAAGATCTGCACGAAGGGGTTGATCGCCGCGTTCACCGTCGGCGACAGGCCGGCGAGAATGCCGAGCGGGATGGCCATCGCCGTGCCGATCAGGAAGCCGGTGAAGACGGTCTTCAGCGAGGTCAGGATCTTGTCGATGTAGGTCGGCTTGCCGACGTAGGAACGCACCTTGATCTCGGCATTGGGATCGGCGGCACGCAGCTCCGCGTTGCGCTTGTCCTGACGTTCGTAGAACGCCTTCTCCTTGGCGCGCTCGGCGTTGTGGTCGGCGACCAGCACCGTCACCTGCTCCCACACCTCCGCCGGTCCGGGGATGGCGCCGAGCGAGGTCTGGACGCGCGGGGCGAGCACCGCCCAGATGCCGAGGAAGATCACCATCGCGACGATCGGCACGCCGGCCAGACGCCACAGTTCCTTCGACTGGGTCTTGACGTTGTCGCCGCCGATCATCTTGAGGATCGGCACCACGAAGCCGAGACCGAGAACCGAGAGATAGCCCTCGATCTTGGTGATGCGGGAGAACCAGCGCTGGCGCCGGGCCTCGCGCGCGGCGCGGGTCTCGGCATCGGCGACGAGCTGGTCGGTGGCGATGGTCATGGGGCTGTCCTCGGATGGCGACCGCGTCGGGTGGGGTCGGCGGGTCTTACGAAGGGGTTCCGGGCGAAGTGGGATCCGGGGAGTCCGGGACGGCGCGATTTCGGGCGCACCGTCCCGTCTCGGGAGCGGGGCCGAGGCCCCGCGCGAGGCGCATCAGCCCTCGACGGCGTTGCCGACGACCTTCTGGGCGCCCTTGAGGCCGATCTTCAGGCTGTCGATGTAGGCGTTGGGCTTCTTGCCGTCGTACGGCACCTTGTCCATGAAGCCGTTGTCGACCGGCTTGTAGCCGTCGGAGCCGAAGGGGAAGTCCTCCTTCTTGGCCTTGCCTTCGGCGACCAGCAATTCGGCGGCCTTCACGTAGATGTCCGGGCGATAGACCTTCTTGGCGGTCTCGTCGTACCAGGCGTCGGTCTTCGCTTCGCCGATCTGACCCCAACGGCGCATCTGGGTGAGGTACCACACCGCGTCGGAATAGAAGGGGTAGGTGGCGAAGTACTTGAAGAAGACGTTGAAGTCCGGAACCGGACGCTTGTCGCCCTTCTCGTACTCGAAGGTGCCGGTCATCGAATTGGCGATGACCTGCGGATCGGCGCCGACGTACTCGGACTTGGAAAGGATCTTCACCGCCTCGGCGCGGTTCTTGCCGTCACCCTCGTCGAGCCACATGCAGGCGCGGATCATCGCCTTGGTGATGGCGAGGAGCGTGTTGGGGTTCTCTTCGGCCCACTTCTTGGTGACGCCGAAGACCTTCTCCGGGTTGTTCTTCCAGATCTCGTCGTCGGTGATCACCGGCACGCCGATGCCCTTGAACACCGCCGCCTGGTTCCACGGCTCGCCGACGCAGTAACCCATGATGGTACCGGCCTCCATGGTGGCCGGCATCTGCGGTGGGGGCGTGACCGAGAGCAGCGCCTCGGCCAGGATCTGGCCGGAAACGTTCTCGGCCGAATAGAAGCCGGGATGCACGCCGCCGGCGGCGAGCCAGTAGCGCAGTTCGTAGTTGTGGGTGGAGACCGGGAACACCATGCCCATCTTGAAGGACTTGCCCTCGGCCTTGAGGCCGTCGATCACCGGCTTCAGCGCCGCGGCCGAGATCGGGTGCTCCGGCTTGCCGTCGGCACCCGTCTTCAGGTGCTTCTTCATCTCCGCCCAGATGGCGTTCGACACGGTGATGCCGTTGCCGTTGAGGTCCATCGACAGCGGTGTGATGACCTCCGCCTGGGTGCCGAAACCGATGGTCGCGCCGATCGGCTGGCCGGCCAGCATGTGCGAGCCGTCGAGCTCGCCGGTGATGACGCGGTCGAGCAGGACCTTCCAGTTGGCCTGCGCCTCGAGCGAAACCTGAAGCCCCTCGTCGTCGAAGAATCCCTTCTCCAGCGCGATGGCGAGCGGCGCCATGTCGGTGAGCTTGATGAAGCCGAGCTTCACCACGTCCTTTTCGAGCTTCAGCGGCGCGGCCAGCGCCTTGGACACGACCGAGGTCGAAGCGAGCGTCGCGGCGCCGATGGCGGCGGCGGAGAGAAGGAAGCGACGGCGCGAGAGAGTGAACGAACGGTTCGACATGGATGCCCCTCGGTTTCGATCGGTTGCGGATCGTCACGAGGGTCGGCGCCGAGTTCGGGAGATGGCGACGACCCGGCACCGTCCCCCGCCTGTCGTCGCGCCTTCATCGGGAAAGGGAGCGCGAACCGCCGGGACGATGCCATCCGTGACTGAGAACCCGACGCTGGGTTCCGATCCGTTGGACGGTGGGTCGTCGTTGACCGCCTCTCTCCTAGCAGAGGTCGTGCCAACCTTCGCGAAAGTCGGATTCGCCAAGAGAATCAGTCGGAGAAGGCGAAGGCCGGAGGATCGTCGCAGCGGCCGCCGCTCGAGCGAACGGCACTGCAATATGAGCGAATGCACATGAATCGGGCAGTGCAACAACGTTGCCCAGATTTCGAACGCGGGGCAGGGGGGCCTCGCCACGGGGCTCGGATCGGCCGACAGGAGCGGCACTTTCTCCCCCGAGTGGTGCTGCTTCGGTGGTCTCGTCTCGTCACCGCACCGCCCGCCCGATCGTCCCGGCGATGGCGCACGGGCGGCGGTCCTGGAATATCGATGCCGAACCGTCGTTCGAGGCGGTGTCGTCGCCGACGAGGCCGGCGAAAACGCTGCCGAAAACGACGGAAATCCGGCCGATTGATCTATCGCATGGCGTAACTTGGAAACGATATATAAGTTTATCCTCATATTTCACGGTGCCACCTCGGCGCCGAAGATCCTGGGACCGGTCCTGCTCCGTCCCGGCGGGAACGATCCACCGGGGATCTGATCGAGGAGATCGGATCATGACGAGAACGCCGCCGACCCGGAGCGCGAGTGCCTCGACCGCCGCCGTGGAGGCGGTGTTACGGGCCGAAGGGGCGGCGGAGGAGCGTATCCGGCAGGCGCGTCGCGACGCCGGCGCCATGGTCGCCGCGGCCCGGGCGCGCGAAGAGGCGATCGCCCGCCGCGCCGACGCCCGCATCTCCCGTGTCCACATCGCCTACATGGCGCGCATCGATCGGGAGATCGCGCGTCTCGAAGCGTTGCTCGCGCCCGCTCCGGGGGCGGGCTCCGACGAGGCCGAAGCCGCGGTTCTGACGCGGGTGATCGAGCGTCTGGCCGGCGAGTTGACGGGGCGGACCGATGAGAGCGTCGCGTGACTTCGCCTATGCGCAGGCCCGCCTGCAGGCTCGTCATGGCGAGCGCTTGCAGGACGGCGACTGGCGGACGCTCGAAGCCGCCCGCTCGCTCCGCCTCCATCTCGAACGCGCCCGCGCCACCGCGCTGCGCCGCCATTGCGAGCGTCTCGACGCCGCGCTCTCCGGCCACGCCCTCGAGGCGGTGCTGCGTCGCGAGGTCGAACGGGCGGTCGGCGAGGTCGCCGCTTGGTTGCCCCCACGCTGGCGGCCCGCCGTGCTGTGGCTCGCGTTCCTCCCGGCTCTGCCGCTCGTCGACGGCGCGCTGAGAGGCGAACCCCTGCCCGATTGGGCGGAGGACGAACCGACGCTCGCCCAACTCGTCGGCCTCGAACCGCCGGCCCGTGCCGCCGTCCTCGCCAACTCCCCCGCCGCCCCGCTCGTCCCGCCTCTCGGTGGGGAGGCGCCGAGCGTCGCCGACCTCTGGATCGCCGAATGGATTCGGCGCCTGCCCGGCGGCGTCGGCGCGAACCGCGAGATCGGTGATCTGATCGAGGCCGTGCGGCGAGCCGCCGCCACCGAGGGGGCGACGCTCGCTCATCGGGATCAGCCGGCCCGGACCGCGATCGAGCGCATCCTGGCACGCGCCTTCCGCGCCGGTGCCGGTACGGCGCTCGCCGCCGTCGCCCATCTCGGGCTGCTCTTCGTCGATCTCGAACGGCTGCGCGGCGGCATCCTGCGTCGCGCCCTGTTCGACGAAACTCATGGCGAGGAGGCCGCATGACCTTCCGTCCGCGCCCCACTCGCTGGTTCGAACTGCTCACCGTCGGGACCGACGCGCCGTTGGCGCTCGAGGCGCTCGCCGAGACCGGAGCGATCGAGCTCGAGGTGGAGGCCGGCGCGACCCGTCGCTCGCTGCTGCCCGACACCGCCGGCCTGCTCGACGCCTTCCGTCGGCTCGCCCGCACCCATGGCGGTCATTGGCCGAAAGCGGCGCCGCTCGCCAACCGGCCCGATCATCCGCGCCGGCTGCTCGAAGCCGCCTGGGCGCGGCTCGTCGCGTGGCGCAGGGAAGCCGATCCGATCATCCGCGCCATCGAGGCGACGGGGCGCGAGACCGAAGATCTCGAGATGCTGCGCGCCGCGCTCCTCGACATCGGCGACGATTGCCCCGATCCGGCCGAACTCGCCGACGTCGGTCCGCGATTGGCGGCGCGGCTCTATCGCCTGCCCGCCGGTATCCGCCTGCCCGCGCCGCCGGCCCACACTCTGGTGGAGACCTGGGAGGGGCTCGCCGCCGCCCATGTGCTGGTCCTCGGGCCGCGCCGGGAGGTCGCCGAGATCGAAGCCCTGATCCCCGCCCTCGAGGGCCGCGTCGTGCCGCTGCCCGATTGGTTGCCGGTGACGCCGAAAGGCGCCCGCGCCGCGGTCGAGGCCAGGCTCGAACGGATCACCATCGAACGCCACACCGCCGAGACCCGGCTCGCCGCGCTCTCCGAGCGTCATGGTCTCGCCGAGGCTCTGGGCGATTTCGCCCTCGTCGACTGGCTCGCCCGCAACGCCGCCGACGTCGCCGGCTCCGAACGCCTCGCCTGGGTCACCGGCTGGACCACCGACGAGGACGGCGACGCCCTGCGCGCCGCGCTCGACCGGCGCGGTGTCCGCGGCCTCCTGCGCATCCTGCCCGATCCGCCCGGCGCCGAAGCGCCGTTGGTCCTGCGCAATCCGCCATGGGTCCGCCCGTTCGAGGTCTTCGCCTCGCTGCTCGGCACCCCCGACCGCGCCGAGGCCGACGCCAGTCCGCTCCTCGCCGTCGTCGCGCCGCTGATGTTCGGCTTCATGTTCGGCGACGTCGGCCAGGGTCTCGTGTTGATCGGTGCCGGTCTCATGCTGCGCCGTCGCCTGCCGGTTCTGGCGCTCCTGGTGCCCGGCGGCGTCGCGGCGGTGGTCTTCGGCTTCCTCTTCGGCTCGGTCTTCTGCCTCGAGGATCTCCTCCCCGCCCTGTGGATCCATCCGCTCGGCGCCCCGACCACCCTGCTCGTCACCGCGCTCCTCGGTGGCATCGTGCTGCTCCTCGTCGGTCTCGCCCTCGACGCGTTCCAGGCCCATTGGCGCGGCGAACTCGCCCATTGGGCGATGCATCGCGCCGGCCTCGTCTTCGCCTATGTGGCGCTGCTCGCCGCCGCCGTCTGGGCCCCGGCCGCCTGGGCGGCGCTCGTCGGCGTCGTCTGGTTCGTCGCCGGCGCCGCCGTGATCGACACCGGCGACCGTCGCGTCGCGGCCGGTGTGGCGCTCGCCGAATTCGCCGAGGCGATGGTCCAGCTCCTGGTCAACACCGTCTCCTTCGCCCGCGTCGGCGCCTTCGCCCTCGCCCATGCCGGCCTCGCCGCCGCGATCGTCGGCGTCGCCGAGGTCTCCGGCCCGGTCGGCTTCTGGATCGTGCTGATCCTCGGCAACGCCCTGGTGCTGGCGCTGGAGGGCCTCGTCGTCGGCATCCAGACCACCCGTCTCATCCTCTTCGAATTCTTCATCCGCTTCCTGCACGGCGGCGGTCGGCCCTTCCGGCCGCTCGTGCCGCCGCGTCTCGACTGGGCTCCTGCGGCCCCTCGAGACTGAAACAGAGAGGTTCCGCCATGCGCATCGACCGTCTCCGCCTCGTCGTCGCCCTCGCGGCGGCCGTCGTCGTCGCCCTGACCGGCCTTCTCTGGGTGAGCCTGCCCGCCGGAGCGGCGGAAGCGGCGGCGCAAGCCGGGGTCGATCCCGGTGTGGTGCAGTGGGCGCTGGCCGCCGCCGCCGCCGCCGCCGGTCTCGGCACCATCGCCGCCGGCATCGCCGTGGCCTCGGTCGGCAGCGCCGCCATCGGCGCGCTCGCCGAGAAGCCCGAACTGCTCGGCCGCGTGCTGATCATCGTCGGTCTCGCCGAAGGTATCGCCATCTACGGCCTGATCGTCGCCATCCTCATCCTCAACCGAGCCGGCTGACATGACCGCGACCGTGTTCATCGGTGACGAACTCGGCGCCACGGGTTGGCGGCTCGCCGGTGTCGACGTCGTGACGCCGGACCCTGCCGACACCGCACGCGTCTTCGCCGAGGCACGCCGCCGCGCCGCGTTGGTGATCCTCGCCGCCGACTACGCCGCGATGATCCCGCCGGCCGAACTCGACGCGGCTCTCGTCGCCGAGCGGCCCATCGTCTCGGTGGTCGCCGACATCCTCGGCCGCACCCCTCCACCCGATCTCGCCGGGAGGCTCAGGAGTACCCTGGGTATCGAATCGTGACGACATCCGACACCGCCCCCGACACCCGCGCCGACGATCTCGTCCGCGAGATCGAAGCGCAGAGCGAGGCCGAGTGCCGCGCCCTCCTCGATGCGGCGCGGCTCGAGGCGCAGGCGATCGTCCGCGAGGCCGCCGCCGCCGCCACGCGCCACGTCCACGACGCCATGGAGGACCTGAAACGCGACGGCGCCCGCCGTCTCGCCCGCGCCAAGGCGCAGATCGACACCGAGATGCGGGTCCGCGATCAGGCGCTCGCCGCCGGCAACCTGCGCGACGGCTGCCCCATGCTGGTCGTCGCCGTCGCCGAGCGCTGGAACGACGCCGCGGCCCGGCGGTCGTGGGCGATCGCTCTGGCGCGGCAGGCTTTCGAGCGGCTGCGCCCGGGCAACTGGGTCGTCGAGCATCCGAAGGACTGGGCCGAAGACGAAGCCGGGGCCTTCCTCGAGGCGCTGCCGGCCGAGGCCCGCGGCGGCGTCCGTTTCCGCGCCGTCGACGATTTCGAAGCCGGCTTGCGGGTCGTCGCCCCCGGCGTCGTCCTCGACGCCACGCCGGAACGGCTGCTCGCCGACAAGCCGGCGGTCCAGGCGCTGCTCCTCGCCGGTATCGCCCGCGAGCGCGCCGCCGCGTCCGCCACCGCAGGAGACACCCCATGACCCCGTCGACAGCCGGCATCCAATGGATCGGTGGCCCGGTGCTCCACGCCCGGACACGCGACCCGTTCCGCATCGGCGAGGCGATCGAGGTCGGCCCCCGTCGCCTGCCCGGCGAGGTCATCCGCCTCGATGGCGATCTCTTCATCGCCCAGGTCTACGAGGACACCACCGGCCTGCGCCCCGGTGACACGGTCACCGGCACCGGCCGACCGATGTCCGTCGCCCTCGGCCCCGGCCTCCTCGGCCACATCTTCGACGGCCTGCTGCGGCCGCTCGACGCCTCGACGGTCGAGCAGGACTTCGGTTTCGTCCCCACCGTCGGGACCGGCCAGCATCTGACGGCCGGGGCCGCCTTCGGCCACCTCCCCGGCATCGGCATCCGCCAGGATTGTCTGGTGCCGCCGGGCGCCTCGGGTCTCGTCGAATTCGTCGCCAAGGAGGGGCGCTACGGCCGCGACGCGGTCCTCTGCCGCCTCGTCGACGAAATGGGCCGGACCCACGACCTCGGCTTCTTCCAGCACTGGCCGGTGCGCAAGCCGCGCCCGGTCGCCGAACGCCTGCCTGCCGACGAGCCGATGATCACCGGCCAGCGCATCCTCGACGTGCTCTTCCCCGTCGCCCGCGGCGGCCGCGCCGCCCTGCCGGGCGGCTTCGGCACCGGCAAGACGGTGTTGCAGGAGACGCTCGCCAAATGGTGCGACGCCGACATCATCATCTACGTCGGCTGCGGCGAACGCGGCAACGAGATGGCCGAGGTGCTGCACGAGTTCCCCGACCTCACCGACCCGCGCACCGGCCGCCGTCTGATGGAGCGCACGGTCATCATCGCCAACACCTCCAACATGCCGGTGGCGGCGCGCGAGGCGTCGATCTACACGGCGGTCACCGTCGGCGAATATTTCCGCGACCAGGGTCTCCATGTCGCCCTCATGGCCGATTCGACCAGCCGCTGGGCCGAGGCGCTGCGCGAGGTCTCCGGCCGCCTCGGCGAACTGCCGGGCGAAGCCGGCTATCCCGCCTATCTCTCGTCGCGTCTCGCCGAGTTCTACGAACGCGCCGCCCGCGTCCGCACGCTCGCCGGCAAGACCGGCTCGCTCACCATCATCGGCGCCGTCAGCCCGCCGGCCGGCGACTTCTCCGAACCGGTGACCAGCCACACCAAGCGTTACGTCCGCTGCTTCTGGGGTCTCGACCGCGAACGCGCCCAGGCGCGGTTCTATCCGGCGATCCACCCCCTGCATTCCTATTCCGACGGCGCCGTCCGCTTCGCCGACTGGTGGACCCGGCGCGGCAACCCGCGTTGGGTCGCCCAGCGCGAACGCCTCCTCACCCTGCTCGAGGCCCAGGCGGACCTCGAACGCATGGCCCGCATCGTCGGCAAGGACGCCCTGCCGCCGGCCCAGCAACTGACCCTCGTCTGCGCCGAGCTGGTCAACGAGGGATTCCTGCGTCAGTCGGCCTATTCGGCCCAGGACCGCTACTGCTCGCCGGAACGCCAGACCTCGATCCTGCAACTGATCCTGCGCTTCATCGAACTGTCCGAGGGCGCGCTCGAACGCGGGGTGGCGCCGCAGGCGATCGCCGAACTGCCGGTGCTGCGCCGGCTCCAACGGATGGGCGAGGAGATCGGCCAGTCCGACCTCACCGCCTTCGACGGCCTGCGCGCCTCGCTGGAGAGCGCCATGGCCGGGCTGACCAAGGAGGAAACCCATGCGGCCTGAACTCTCCGTTCGAGGGACGGCGACCGCGATCGAAGGGCCGCTCCTGTTCCTGAAGCGCAACATCGAGGTCGGCCTCGGCGAAGCGGTCGAGATCTGGCAGGAGGGCGAGGCGCCGCGGCTCGGCCGCATCGCCGCCCTCGACGACGACTCCATGGTGGTCGAGGTGCTGGAATCGACCGTCGGCCTCGGCCTCGCCGACGTGAAGGTGCGCTTCTTCGGCGAGCCGATCCATCTCGCCGTCGGCCCCGGCCTGCTCGGCCGCATCTTCGACGGCGTCGGTCGACCCGTCGACGGCGGCCCGCCGGTCGCCGCCTCGCTGCGCCAGCGCATCGACGGCCGCAACCTCAATCCGGCCGAACGCGAACTGCCGCGCGACTTCATCGAGACCGGCGTCACCGCCATCGACCTGATGAACTCGCTGGTGCGCGGTCAGAAGCTGCCGATCTTCTCCGCCGGCGGCCTGCCGCACGATCGCATCGCCGCCGAGATCGCGGTCAACGCCCGCCTGCGCCGCGAGGGCTCCGGCGAATTCGCCATCGTCTTCGTCGGCATCGGCATCTCCCACGACGCCGCCGAGAACTTCCGCCGCGCCATGCAGGATTCCGGCGCACTCGCCCACACGGTGATGTTCCTCAACCTCGCCAGCGAGCCCTCGACCCAACGCCTGCTCACCCCGCGCTTCGCCCTGACCGCCGCCGAATATCTCGCCTTCGAGGAGGGCCGCCACGTCCTGGTCATCATGACCGATCTGACGAACTACTGCGAAGCGCTGCGCGAGGTCTCCTCGAGCCACGGCGAGATCCCGTCGCGCAAGGGCTATCCCGGCTACATGTATTCGGATCTGGCGACGATCTACGAGCGCGCCGGCTGCATGCGTGGTTACGGCGGTACGGTGACCCAGTTGCCGATCCTCACCATGCCGGCCGAGGATATCTCTCACCCGATCCCCGATCTCACCGGCTACATCACCGAGGGACAGGTGGTGCTCGACAAGGGCCTCGATCACAAGGGCGTCTACCCGCCGATCAACGTCCTGCCGTCGCTGTCGCGGTTGATGGACAAGGGGATCGGCAAGGGCTGGACCGACCCCGACCATCCGGCGCTGGCCAATCAGCTCTTCGCGTCCTACGCCAAGTCGATCCGTGTCCGCGTCCTGGCGAGCGTCGTCGGCTCGGAGGGCCTCACCGCCATCGACCGCGACTATCTCGCCTTCGCCGATCGTTTCGAAGGCGAACTGATCGCGCAACCCGCCGAGCGCACCCTCGAGGAGAGCATGGCCGTCGGCTGGCGGCTCCTCAGGCTGTTGACGATCGCCGAGCTGTCGCGGCTCAACGACGCTCAGATCGACCGCCACATGGAGCGCGATCATGCGTGAGATCGTCCCCACCCGCTCCGCCGCGCTCGCCCTCGGCGAAGAACGCCGGCTGATGCGGCAGGGGTTCGAATTCCTCGACGAGAAGCGCATGCTGCTCGCCGGCGAGATGTTGCGTCAATTGCGTCTGTGGGAGGCGCATCGGGCCGAGTGGCAGGAGGCGGCGCGCCTCGCCCGCACCGCGCTCGCCGCCGCGGTCGAACGCCACGGGCTCGATGCCCTCCAGCTCCATCCCGCGCCGGCCGAAGCGCCGCCGCCGCCACGCACCACGCCCTATCGCTTCCTCGGCGTGCCGATGGTCGAGGCAGAGGCGGTGGAGGCGGCACCCGCGCCGGCCGCCGCGGCGATCGATCCGTCGCCGGAGACCGTCGCTGCTCGCCTCGCCTTCGAGAAGCTCGCCCGTCTCGCCGCCGCGATCGGTGTGAGCGCGAGCAATCTGCTGCGCCTGGCGCAGGAGTATCGTCGCATCGAACGTCGCGCCAAGGCGCTGGAGAACGTGCTGCTGCCCGAGGTCGAGGTGGCGCTGAAACAGGTGGTCGAACAGCTCGACGCCGTCGATCAGGAAGAAGCGGTGCGCGTCCAGTCCGCCGGTCGCCGCGCCCACGGCTGATGTCGGTTCCGCGATTTTCCGACACCGTTCCCGACGTCACACGGAATTCGAACGACACATTCGAATTCCGTGTTCCGTTCGCCGAAAAGCCCTGTCGAATCCTCGATCAGGTCTCGGCGATCCGCCCGTCGCGCAGCGAGTAGATGTCGTCGAAGCGGTCGTAAATCTTCTCGTCGTGGGTGACCACCACCACCGCCGCCTTCTGGTCGACGGCGACCCGCCGCATCAGATCCATGACGATGCCGGCGCGTTGGCCGTCGAGCGCCGCGGTCGGCTCGTCGGCGAGGATGATGCGCGGCCGGTTGGCCAGCGCCCGGGCGATGGCGACGCGCTGCGCCTCGCCGCCGGAGAGCTGCGACGGCATGGCGTTGCGGCGGTGCCCGACCTCGAGATACTCGAGCAACTCGATCGCCCGTTGCTTCGCCGGCTCACGACCGACCCCGGCCATGTCGAGCACCAGGGCGATGTTGTCGACGACGTCGAGGAACGGCAGGAGATTGTGGAACTGGAAGATGAAGCCGACCTTCTCGAGCCGCAGCGCCCTGAGGTCGGAGCGGCGCCACCGTCCGTCCCACACCGTCTCGCCGTCGAGCTTCATGGTGCCGGCGCTCGGCTCGACGATGCAGCCGATGAGATTGAGCAGCGTCGTCTTGCCCGAGCCGGAGGGGCCGAGGAGGCCGATCACCTGACCCGGCATCAGATCGAGGTCGATGCTCTTCAGCGCGTCGACCCGGGTCTCGCCCTCGCCGTAGTGCTTGGCGAGCCCGCGCAGTTCGACGAGGGGGCGGATGTCGTCGGTCATGTTCAGCTCCCCAGCGCCGTGGCCGGATCGACCTTGAGCGCCAGCCGCACGCCGAGACCGCTCGCCACCACGCAGACGACGATGACGATGACGCCGAGCGCCGTCGCGTCCTCCGGCTGCATCAGCACCCGGCGCGGGAAGTGATCCTTGATCGTGGCGATCAGCGTCGCGCCGATCGAGAAGCCGAGGATGCCGAGCGCCAGCGCCTGTTGCACGATCAGTCCGACGATGCGGCCGTCGGGCGCGCCGATCAGCTTCAGCGTCGCGATCTCCTTCAGCTTGTCCATGGTCATCGTGTAGATGATGAGGGCGATGATCACCGTCGACACCGTGAGCAGCACCGTGGTGAAGAGGCCGATCTGCTGGCGTGCCTTCTCGACCACCGAGCGGGTGAGGATCGTCTCCTGGTCGGCCTGGGTCAGCGCCGAGAGGTGCTTCCACCGCCGCGCCTCCGCCGCCACCGCATCGACCGGCACCGACGCCGCCACCCGGGCGAGCACGGCGTTGACCGTGTCCGGCGTCTGCGTCGTCGCGCCGCGCGCCGCCTCGCGCCGCGCCGGGGCGGGAGAGAGGCGGAACTGCAGCACCTGACTGTCGCGCAGCGTCAGCCAGATGATCGGATCGCCGCCCGACGACACCGCCCCTCGGGTGAGCCCGACCACCGTGTAGGGATCGCCGGCGAGCACGATGCGTTCGCCGACCGTGAGCCCGGTCTTGGCATCGGCCACCACCTCGTGACGGCGGACGACGTCGCGCCCCTCGACGAGCCCGCTCGGGCCGCCGAGCCGACCGGGTTCGAAGCCGACCACCTGCAGGCGCAGCTTGCGGCCACGATGTTCGGTCTCGAAGGACTGGAAGGTGACCGAGCCGGTGGCGGTGACGCCGGAGAGCCGGGCGACCGCCTCGCGGGTGTCGCCGGGGATGCGCGACCCCTCCGCGAAGGGACCGCGCGTGCCGGTCTCCACCACCCACAGGTCGGCGGCGGGCGAACGGGCGAGCGACAGCGCTTCGGAAACGAGGCCGCGATAGATGCCGATCATCGACAGGACGACGCCGAGCAGCAGCCCGAGGCCGACCGAGGTCAGGAGGAACCGACCGAGATTGTGCCGGATGTCGTGGAGCGCGAGGTTCATTTCGCCGACCCTTCCGAGATCCGCGCCGCATGGCCGGCGACGAAGCCGGCGGTCGCACTCGCCACCACCGTGGCGCCGGCCGGCACGCCGTCGACGATCTCGGCGCGGCCGTCGAGGAGCCGGGCCCCGAGCCGCACCTTCGCCTCCTGGAGGCGCCCGTCGGCGACCACCCAGGCCATCGCCTCGGCCGGTCCGGTGAGGCGCAGCGCCGTCTCCGGCACCAGGAGCGCGCGAGGGAGGGTACGGGTGGTCACCACCACTTCGGCCTGTTCGCCGAGATGGAACTCCTTCGGACAGTCGCGGCAGTCGACGAAGAGCCGGCGCTCCTCCCCGACCCGGTCGTTCTCGAGGCCGATACGGGCGACCGAACCGGCGAAGACCTCACCGGGGCGCGAGCGCAGCCGCACCTCGGCCGGCTGTCCGACCGCGAGCTCGCCGGCCCGCGCCTCGTCGACGAAGGCCTGGATCCACACCGTCGCCGGATCGACCAGGGTGTAGAGCGCCTCGCCCGGGTTCATCACCGCCCCGAGTTCGCGCAACCGCGCCGTCACCACGCCGTCGAACGGCGCGACGAGTCGATGGCGCTCCAGCAGCACCTCGTCGAGCTGCAACTGGGCTCGGGCATTGGCGAGGTTGACGCGCGCCACTTCGACGTCGCGCTCGGCGATCTTCAGGTCGGCGGCGGCGACGCGGGCGTCCATGTCGGCCTGCTCGGCCACTTCGATCGAGACGGTGCGGCGCTCCACCAGCGACTGGCGGCGATCGCCCTGGCGCTCCTTCTGCTCGGCGATCACCCGGGCGCGAGCGGTGAAGGCCTCCGCCTTGACGAGAGCCGCTTCCGCCGCCGCCACGCCGGCGCGCGACTTCTCCACCCGGGCGCGCGCCTCGCCGTCCTGGAGGCGGGCGAGGAGGGTGCCCTTGGCGACCCGGTCGCCGTGGTCGGCGGCGAGTTCGACCAGCGCCGCGGCGGTCTCGAAGCCGAGCCGCGAGGTTATGCGCGCCTCCTGGGTGCCGAGCCCGAAGACCTTCACCGCGACGGTCTCGGCGGTCTCGGCCGCGTCGACCGTCACCGGACGCGAGGCGAGCAAGGTACGGACCCCGACCCCGGCGGCGGCGACGCCGGCGACGATCAGAAGAGTGCGGACGGTACGGTTCATGGGGTCACTCCGGAGCCGGGGCGCACCAGCCCGGCGAGCTGCAGGTCGAGAAGGCGTTCGCCTTCGCTCACGAGATCGAATCCACGCCCGGCGAGCGACCAGCGCAGCGCCAGACCCTGGATGAGGCCGAGGACGAGCAGCGCCGCATCGGCCGGGGAGGCGAGAAGCCGATCTCCGGCCGCGGCGAAACGCGCCGCGAGGCGGCCCGAGATGTCGGCCATCAGGCCGCGGAACACCGCCGCCAGGGTGGGGTCGGCGACCCTGAGTTCGTGCGAGAAGACGATGGCGAGGATCGACGGCTCGTCGGCGACCACCCCCATCTGCGCCACCGCCAGCCGGCGGACGTCGGCGATCGGGTCGTCGGTCGGCTTCGCCACCGCGTCCCAACAGGCGCGCACCCGCCCGGCGACGTGATGCGCCACCGCGAGCCACAGCGCGGCGCGCGTCGGGAAATGACGGAACACCGCCGGCTGCGAGATGCCGACCGCATCCGCCACCGCCTGGGTCGTCAATCGGTCCGGCCCCATCTCCACCGCGAGGCGCAACACCGCCTCGACGATTTCGAGGCGGCGGTCCTCCGCTCGTTTGCGCATCGTCGGCTCATTCGATTAAGTGAGTGATCACTTACTTGATCCGGCGCCGGTCGCCAAGAGGGGCGCGTTCACGTCTTCGCGAAGACGCGACGCGCGGTCGGCCGGGTCAGGGGCAGTGACGATCTCCTCGACGCTCGCCAGCCGGCAGAAGCGGTCGGCGATGCCGGCGAGCGCGGCGCGGCCGAGCGTCGCCGCATCGACCACGACGCCGTCGGGGCCGGGCAGGGCGCGGGTGGCGCAGGCGTCGTGGGCGACGACGATCGTGTGACCGAGGTCGCCGGCGGTCCTCACCGTCGAGGAGACGCAGTTGTGGGTCATGAAACCGGCGACGATCAGCGTCGCCGCCCCCGGCTCGGGCAGATGCGTCGCCAGATCGGTGCCGTGGAAGGCCGAGATCGCCCGCTTCTCCACAACCGCTTCGCCCGCCCGCGGCGCGACCTCGTCGGCGAAGGCGCCGCGCGCCGCCGTCCGATCGAAGAAGCCGCCGGGCCGGCCGGCATGGGCGACGTGGACGACCCGCCCGCCGGCCGCGCGCACCGCGGCGAGCAATCGCGCCGCCGCCGCGACCGCCGCCTCGGCGCCGTCGAGCACCAGCGGGCCGGCGAGATATTCGTTCTGCAGATCGATCGACACCAGGGTCGACGTCGCGAGGTCGGGCAGCGGGATCGTCCGACCGGCGAGGGCGAGGAGCGTCTGCGGCAGGGGGGAAGCGAGCGTTTCGGTCATGGGTCCTCCGGGAGCTGGGTCCTGCTCATCTTCGGCCGGCGACTTTCCCATGAGAACCGGATATTCTCGGCTCTCATCCTGCGAAATCGCAGGTTCGGAGGGGCCGTGGAGCTCGATTGGGACGATCTGAGGCTGGTCGCGGCGATCCGCGCCGAGGGCTCGAGCGCCGGCGCGGCGCGTCGCCTCGGCATCGACCAGACCACCGCGGCGCGCCGCCTCGCCCGCCTCGAACAGGGGCTCGACCTGACCCTCTTCGATCGCGTCGAGCGTCGTCTCGTCGCCCGCCCGGTGATCGACGCGGTGATGCCCGATCTCGATATCGCCGCAGCCGCGACCGCGCGGGTGCTCGCCCGCCTGCGCGACGAACGGTCGTCATTGGCCGGCCATGTGGTCGTCTCCACCGTCGATCTGGTGGCGACGCGCCTCCTCGCTCCGCGCCTCGCCGCTTTCCGCGACGCCCATCCCGGCGTGCGGCTGACCTTCGATCTCGACGATGCGCCCGTGTCGCTCGCCGCCCGCGAGGCCGACGTCGCCGTCCGCCTCGCCCGGCCGCGGGCCGATACGGCGATCGTCAGGAGGCTTGGTAGTCTCGACTTCGCGCTCTATGCCCCCGCCGACGCAGATCGGCCGGAACGCCTGCCGCTCGCCACCTATGGCGAACGCCTCGCCCACCGAGAGCCGTTGGCTCGCCACGCACTTCGCCGACGTGCCGATCCGCTTGCGCGCCGACCGCGCCGCCCTCTTGGTCGAGGCGGTGGTGGCCGGTCACCGTGCCGTGCTGCCGTGTCTCGTCGCCGACGCCGACCCACGGCTCGTCCGTCTCGACACGGACGAGCCGCCGCCGAGTCGCGAGATCTGGCTGTTGGTGCATCCCGAGCGGCGGGCCGATCGCGCGGTCTCGGCGGTCGTCGCCTGGATCGAGGCGACGATCCGCACGGTCGGCTCGCCCCGGGTCACCCCAGGAAGGCGGCCAGGAAATCCGGCTTGAGCCAGACCCAGCCGTTGAAGCCGGCGACGCCGAAGACCATCCCGGCGGCGGCGAGGATCGACGCGGCGCCGAACAGCCAACGGACGCGCACCAGCGCGGTGACGGCGAAGAGCGCGATCGCCACCGACAGGAAGGCGTCGGAGAGATCGAAGAGGTCGTCGCGGTCGTTGGCGGCGGCGTAGTCGGCCTCGCGGCCCTTGGCCTTCTCCATCGCCTCGTCGGCGCGCTTCTGATAGAGGTCGGCGTTCTTCTTCCAGTCGGCCAGCGTCTTCTCGAGTTCCGGCGTCATGGTCTGTGTCGCCCTGGCTTGGGCGATCGCGAGCTCCATGCCGAACCAGCGCTGGCGCCGCGCCTGATACTCGTTCCAGCGATCGACGCTCTCGGCCTGCGCCTTCTGCATGCCCTGGACGATGTTGTCGTCCTTGATCTTCGAAACGGCCATGAAGGCCGATACCAGCGCCACCGCGATGGCGATCATGTTGTTGAACCGGTCGCGCGAGGCATCGCTCTCGCCGCCGGCCTTCGAGGTCTCGACGTCAGTCATAGGGTCCGCATCTCCCCCGGGCGAATCGCCGCCCGACGACGTGACCATGGACCAGGAATTCGATCGATTCGATGTCCGAACGAGCGGGTCGCCGCCGTCGTTCTCGCCGTCGCGCGAGACGGGCGATGCAGCCGTCATATAAAGAAATCTTTATATCGTTATTGTCGTATCGTGACGCGTCTGCTATGAGCCGCGCCATGGGGGGCTCTCGTGCCCCGCGATCGTTTCGTCCACCGTCCACGTCCTCGTGCCCCGACCGCACTCGACGACCATGGCCGGAGACCCGCGCCCCGAGGCGCTTCGGAGACCGACATGACCCAGATCCACGATTACGCCGTCAAGGACCTCGCCCTCGCCCCCTGGGGCCGCAAGGAGATCGACATCGCCGAGACCGAGATGCCCGGCCTGATGGCGGTGCGCGGCGAGTACGGCCCGGCGCAGCCGCTGAAGGGCGCCCGCATCGCCGGCTGCCTGCACATGACCATCCAGACCGCGGTGCTGATCGAGACCCTCCAGGCGCTCGGCGCCGAGGTGCGCTGGTCGTCCTGCAACATCTTCTCGACTCAGGACCACGCCGCCGCGGCCATCGCCGCCGCCGGCACCCCGGTGTTCGCCCACAAGGGCGAGAGCCTGGAGGAGTACTGGGACTTCGTCGCCCGCACCTTCGACTGGGCCGACGGCGGCGTTCCCAACATGATCCTCGACGACGGTGGTGACGCCACCATGTACGTCATCCTCGGCGCCGAGGCGGAGAAGGATCCCTCGATCCTCGACAAGCCGGGCAACGAGGAGGAGGTCGCCTTCTTCGCCACCATCTGGAAGCGCCTGAAGACCCAGCCGGGCTGGTTCGCCAAGACCCGCGACGCCATCCGCGGCGTCTCCGAGGAGACCACCACCGGCGTCCATCGCCTCTACATGCTGACCGAACAGGGCCGCCTGCCGTTCCCGGCGATCAACGTCAACGACAGCGTCACCAAGTCGAAGTTCGACAACCTCTACGGCTGCCGTGAATCGCTGGTCGACGGCATCCGCCGCGCCACCGACGTCATGCTCGCCGGCAAGATCGCCGTCGTCGCCGGCTACGGTGACGTCGGCAAGGGCTCGGCCGCGTCTCTGCGCAACGGCGGCGCCCGCGTCCTCGTCACCGAGATCGACCCGATCTGCGCCCTGCAGGCGGCGATGGAGGGCTACGAGGTGGTGACCATGGAAGACGCCGCGTCGCGCGGCGACATCTTCGTCACCGCCACCGGCAACAAGGACGTCATCACCCTCGACCACATGCGGGCGATGAAGAACAACGCCATCGTCTGCAACATCGGCCACTTCGACGCCGAGATCCAGATCGCCGCCCTGAAGAACTACAAGTGGGAGAAGATCAAGGATCAGGTCGACCACGTGGTCTTCCCGGACGGCAAGCGCATCATCGTCCTGTCCGAGGGCCGTCTGGTCAATCTCGGCAATGCCACCGGCCATCCGAGCTTCGTCATGTCGGCGTCCTTCACCAACCAGACGCTGGCCCAGATCGAGCTGTGGACCAACGCCGCGGCCTACGACAGGCGCGTCTACACCCTGCCCAAGAAGCTGGACGAGAAGGTCGCTTCTCTCCATCTCGCCAAGCTCGGCGTCGCTCTGTCGACGCTCAGCAAGGAACAGGCCGACTATATCGGTGTGCCCTCCGAGGGACCGTTCAAGCCGGACCACTATCGCTATTGATCGACAGCACTTCGGATACGACATGTTGTGGGCGTCGTGAAACTTCACGACGCCCGTTTCATTTGTGGTTCTCCGACTCTCCTCAGCCTGCCCCCGAGAGGTTATCTTCGAAGTGATTCGGCCCTCCCGCGTGCGTATCCGCCGGGTTCGGGCATCCAGCGAAAGATCCGAGTGGGAAGGGGACCTTCGACATGTGGGGGCGGAGGGGAGGACGGATTCCGACGTCGCTCCGATCGTTGTCGACCACCGCGCTCGGGCTTCTCGCCTCGACCGCGCCCGTCCTGGCGGCGGCCGAAGAGGCGCTCGCCACCCATCAGATCGTCCTCACCTCGTCGATGATCGGCGTCGTCTGCGTCGCTGCCGCGTCCGCCGTCGGCATGATGCGCCAGCGCGCTCGCGCCGAAGCCACCATCATCCGTCTCTCCGCCGACAACGCCGGCCTCAAGGCCCAGGCCGAGCGCGCCGAAGCCCTGCTCGACGGCGAAGACCAGCTGATCCTCGCCTGGAGCCAACCCGGCGAACCGCCGCTCATTCTCGGCTCGCTCGGCCCGGCCGCCGGCGCCCCCAAGGCGCGCGCCGAGTTCCTCGCCTTCGGCGCCTGGCTGGAGCCGACCTGCGCCGCCGATCTCGATCGCGACACCGAGGCGCTGCGCGAGCGCGGCACCCCCTTCGATCTCGAACTCGCCACCCGCTCCGGCACCTTCATTTCGGCGACCGGCCGCATCGCCGGCGGCCGACCCTTCGTCCGCTTCGCCGACCTGACCGGCGAACGTCTGCGCCATGCCGAACTCACCGAACGCCATCGTCGCCTGATCGGCGACGTCGAGGCGACCCGCGCCCTGTTCGAGGCCATGCCGATGCCGGTATGGCTGCGCGGCCTCGACGGGTCTCTCGGCTGGGTGAACCGCGCCTATACGGAAGCCGTCGACGCCCGCGATGCCGGCCAGGTGCGCGATCAGGCGCTCGAATTGCTCGACACCGCCGGCCGCAAGGCCATCCGCCAGGCCCGCGAGACGGCGCTCGCCGTCGACCTGCGCCTGCCGGTGGTCGTCTCCGGCCGCCGGCGCACCTACGACGTCGTCGACGTCGCCTCCGCCCACGGCGAGGCCGGTATCGCCATCGACGTCACCGATCTCGAGCAGACCCAGGCCGAGCTCCGCCGCACCATCGACTTCCACGCCCGCACACTCGATCAGTTGGCCACCGCGGTGGCGATCTTCGGCGCCGACAAGCGGCTGCAGTTCTACAACGCCGCCTTCCGCGGCCTCTTCGGCCTCGACGCCGTCTTCCTCGAGTCGTCGCCCGACGACGGCACCGTGCTCGATCAGATGCGTGCCGCACGCAAACTGCCGGAGCAGGCCGACTGGCGCTCCTTCAAGCGCGACCTCCACGCCGCCTATCAGGCGCTCGAGGCCAAGGAGCACTGGTGGCACCTGCCCGACGGCCAGACGCTGCGCGTCATCGCCAATCCCCACCCTCAGGGCGGCGTCACCTACATCTACGAGAACGTCACCGAGAAGCTCGAGCTCGAGAAGCGCCACAACGCCGTCGTCCGCGTCCAGGGCGAGACCCTCGACCACCTCTCCGAGGGTGTCGTGGTGTTCGGCTCCGACGGTCGTCTGCGGCTGTGGAACCCCGCCTTCGTGTCGCTGTGGCGCCTCGACGAGAAGACCCTCGGCCTGAAGCCGCACATCACCGACGTGGTCGAACGCCTCGCCTTCGTCCACGACGATCGCGCCACCTGGAACCGCCTGAAGCTCGCCGTCACCGGCCTCGCCGACAACCGTGATCGCCTCTCCGGCACGATGGAGCGGCGCGACGGCACGGTGCTCGAATATTCCGCCGTGCCGCTGCCCGACGGCGCGACGCTCGTCACCTTCGTCAACGTCACCGACACGGTGAACGTCGAGCGCGCCCTGGTCGAGAAGAACGAGGCGCTGGAGGAGGCCGACCACATCAAGACCGACTTCGTCGGCCTCGTCTCCTACGAGCTGCGCTCGCCGCTGACCAACATCGTCGGCTTCACCCACCTGCTCGCCGACCCGCGTACCGGTCCCCTCAACGACAAGCAGCGCGACTACACCGGCCACATCATGTCGTCGTCGCAGGCGCTGATGGCCATCGTCGACGACATTCTCGACCTCGCCACCATCGATGCCGGCATCATGCGTCTGCAGGTCGGCGACGTCGACGTCGCCGCCACCGTCGCCGCCGCGATCGAAGGGGTGAAGGATCGCCTCGCCGCCAATCACCTGACCCTCGCCACCGACATCGCGCCCGACATCGGCCACGTCGTCGCCGACGAGAAACGCATCCGTCAGGTGCTGTTCAACCTCCTCTCCAACGCCGTCTCCTTCTCGATGGAGGGCGGCACGGTGACGGCGGCGGCGCGGCGCGACGACGAGGCGCTGGTGCTCACCGTCGCCGACGAGGGAGTCGGCATCCCCGAGGAGCAGCTGAAGTCGGTCTTCGAGCGCTTCTACACCCGCCGCCAGGGCCCGCACCGCGGCGGCGCCGGCCTCGGCCTCTCGATCGTCAAGAGCTTCGTCGAACTGCACGGCGGCACCGTCGAGATCGCCAGTCACGAGGGACGCGGCACCACCGTCATCTGTCGCCTGCCGCTGCGCGCCGCCGACACCGGCGAAGATGTCGCGGCCGTCCCGCTCGCCGGTGAGTGACGGCATGAACGGTGGACCGGTCCCCGACGACGTGGGTTTCCGCATCGACCTCGCCGACGAGACGGCGACCACCGCGCTCGCCGAGGATATCGCCGCGATCCTGAAGGTCGGCGACGTCTTGGCACTGGTCGGCGACCTCGGCGCCGGCAAGTCGACCCTCGCCCGCGCCCTGCTGCGGGCGATCGCCGACGACGCCGAACTCGAGGTGCCGAGCCCGACCTTCACCCTGGTCCAGACCTACGATCTGCGTCTGCCGCTCGCCCATTTCGACCTCTATCGCCTGCGTGGCCCGGAGGAACTCGACGAGATCGGCTTCGACGAGATGGTGCGCGAGCGCGCCGTCCTGATCGAATGGCCCGATCGCGCCGGCGAGCGCTTGCCGGACGACGCCCTGGTGGTGGCGATCGAACCGGGCGACGGCCCGACCGCTCGCGTCGTCCGCCTCGTCGGACCGGCGGCGCCGTGGCGCGACCGGCTGGTGCGCACCGCCGGTGTCCGCGCCTTCCTCGCCGTCGCCGGCTGGGGTCTCGCCCATCGCCGCCACCTCCAGGGTGACGCCTCGTCGCGCTCCTATGAACGCGTGTGGCGCGACGGCGAGACGGCGGTGCTGATGAACCACCCGGCCGAGCCGGACGATGCCGCCGGCCGCGCCCGCGTCGCCGCCCGCGCCGCCGCCAAGCTGGCGGAAGGCCCGGCGCCCTTCCTCGCCTTCGCCCTCGGCTTCGCCGATCTCGGCGTCTCGGTGCCGCGTGTCCTCGCTCATGATCTGCATGCCGGATACATGTTGCTCGAGGATCTCGGCGCCGAGCCCTGTGTCGCCGGGACGCCGCCGGCGCCGATCCGCGAACGCTATCTCGCCGCCGTCGAACTTCTCGCCGACCTCCATGCCCGCGACCTGCCGCATACGCTGCCCGACGGCGAGGGAGGCACCTGGGCCATTCCGGCCTACGCCGCCGCCAACTACGAGGCCGAGGTCACGGTCTTCCTCGACTGGGGCATCCCGCATCTCCTCGGCCGCCCGGCGACGTCCGCCGAGCGCGAGAGCTTCCTCGCCCTGTGGCGCCCGCTGATCGCCGAGATCCTCGCCGGACCGGCGACCTGGTGCCTGCGCGACTACCATTCGCCGAACCTGTTGTGGCTCGCCGACAGAGGCGGCCTCGCCCGCGTCGGCGTCCTCGACTTCCAGGACACGATCTTCGGTCACCCGGCCTACGACGTGGCGAGCCTCGCCCAGGACGCCCGCGTCGACGTGCCCGCCGACCTCGAGGCGGACCTGATCGGGACCTACGTCGCGGCGCGGCGCACGGCCGATCCCGCTTTCGACGAACCGGCCTTCCGCCGCGCCTACGCCATCCTCGCCGCCCAGCGCGCCACCCGCATCCTCGGCGTCTTCGCCCGGCTGAAGGCGCGGGACGGCAAGCCGCACTATCTCGCCCATGTGCCTCGCCTCTGGGGATACCTGGCGCGCGTCCTCGGCGAACCGGTGTTGCGTCCGCTGAAGCTCTGGTATGAGGAGGCCGTGCCGGCCGACCGGCGCGGCGGCGTTCGCTTCGACTGAGGCGATCGCCGCCGGAACGTCAGCTCCGAGACCCGAATGTCGTCCGTCCCTTCTCGCCGTCCCACCCACGCCATGGTGCTCGCCGCCGGCCTCGGCAAGCGCATGCGCCCGATCACCGCCACCACCCCGAAACCCCTCGTCGAGGTCGGCGGACGGTCACTCGTCGATCACGCCATCGCCAAGCTGAAGGCCGCCGGGGTCGAGGTCTGTGTCGTCAACGTCCACTACCTCGCCGATCTGGTCGAGGTCCACGTCGGCAAGTGGACCGAGCCGAAGATCGTCGTCTCCGACGAGCGTGAGGCGCTGCTCGAGACCGGCGGCGGTATCGTCAAGGCCCTGCCGCTCCTCGGCCGCGAGCCGTTCTACGTCTACAATTCCGACAGCTTCTGGATCGAGGGCATCCGCGCCAATCTCGATCTCCTCGCCCGTCGCTGGGACGAGACGGCGATGGACGGCCTGTTGCTCCTCGCCCCGATCGTCGGCTCGATCGGCTATTCCGGATCGGGCGATTTCGTCATGGACGGGCTCGGCCGGCTGACCCGCCGCGGCGAGCGTCGCGTGGCGCCCTTCGCCTATGCCGGCGCCGCCATCTTCCACCCCCGCCTCTTCCGCGACGCGCCCTCCGGCGCCTTCTCGCTCAACCGGCTGTTCGACCGGGCGATCGAGGAGGGCCGGC
Organism: Pinisolibacter sp.; assembly: GCF_036782435.1. Classification (NCBI taxonomy): domain Bacteria; kingdom Pseudomonadati; phylum Pseudomonadota; class Alphaproteobacteria; order Hyphomicrobiales; family Ancalomicrobiaceae; genus Pinisolibacter; species Pinisolibacter sp. The sequence goes on from NZ_DAIPZB010000014.1 coordinate 72,079, forward strand.
TCTACGGCCAGCGCATGGAGGGCACCTGGCTCCACATCGGCACCCCGGACGCGATCGTCGAGGCCGAACGCGCCATAGCCGAGAGCGCCAATTGAGGCGGGGAGGGACCGGATGACCGCCACGGCCGAAGGTTCCCCGCCGCGCCCGTCCCGCGATCCCACCCCCCGCGTCACCTCGATCGACGCCGGCCGCCCCTTTCTGCCGACTCTGGTCCGCGCCCTCCTCGACGGCGAGGTCGTCCCCGGCTTCCGCTGGGACGGCCGCGATCCCGTCGTCCTCGCCGACACCCTGATCCTGGTGCCGACCCGGCGCGCGGCGCGTGCGCTCGAAGCGGCGTTCCTCGCCGAGATCACCGCCCGCGGCGGCCCGTCGGCGATGCTGCTGCCCGCCATCCGCCCCTTCGGCGACGTCGATGCCGACGAGGACCTCTTCGCCGACGACGGCGACGACGAACCGGTCGCCACCCCGCTCGAACGCCGTCTGGTGATGGCCCGGCTGGTGCTCGGCTGGACGCGGGCGCTCGCCGGATCGCTGCTCAACCCGGCGACCGGATCGGCGCCGACCCTGCCGTCGAGCCCGGCCGAGGCGGTGCGCCTGTCGACGGCGCTGCTCACCCTGATGGATCAGGTGGTGTCGCAGGGCGTCGACTGGGCCAAGCTCGACGATCTCGTCCCCGACGACCACGCCGCCTATTGGCAGATGACGCGAGCCTTCCTCGCCATCGTCGCCGACGCCTGGCCGAAACACCTCGCCGAACGCGGCCTCGCCGATCCGGCGGTGCGCCGCCACGCCGCGGTGCGCCGCGAAGCCGCCCGGCTCGCCGAACACCCGCCGAAGGGCCCGGTGATCGCCGCCGGCTCGACCGGTTCGGTGCCCTCGACCGCCGAGTTGATCGCCGTGGTGAGCCGGCTCGACAACGGCGCCGTGGTTCTCCCCGGCCTCGACTTCGACCTCGACGACGCGGCCTGGGACCTGCTCGAACCGGGCACACTCGACGGCGAGCCGGTGCCCGGCCATCCCCAGTACGGCCTGCGCCTGCTCCTCGACCGACTCGGCGTCGCCCGCACCGACGTCGCGCGCCTCGGTGGCGAAGCCGATGCCCGCGAAGCGGCGCGTGCGCGCCTTCTCTCGGAGAGCCTGCGACCGGCCGAATCCTCCGACGCCTGGGCGGATTTCGCCGCGACCATCCGCGCCGACGGCTTCGATCTCGACGCCGCCCTCGACGGGTTGTCGGCGATCGAGGCGAAGAGCGAGGGCGAGGAGGCGCTCGCCGTGGCGCTGGCGCTGCGCGAGGCGATCGAGGATCCGACGAAAACCGCGGCGCTGGTCACTCCCGACCGCATCCTCGCCCGCCGCGTCGCCACCGAACTCGCCCGCTGGGGCCTGGAGATCGACGATTCCGCCGGCCAACCGTTCGGCCACACCCGCGCCGCGCTTCTCGCCCGACTGGTCGCCGAGGTGGCGCTCGGCGGCTGGGAACCGGCCGCCGTCTCCGCCCTCCTCGCCCATCCGCTCGCCCGCTTCGGCCGTCCCGCCGGCGAGGCACGGCGGCTTGCGCGGGTGGTCGAACTGGTGGTGCTGCGCGGTCCCCGCACCTTGCCCTTCGGCCGCAGCCTCCTCGCCGCCTTCGACGAACGGGTCGGTGAGATCACCGCGCCGCGCTCGCGCGAACCGCGGCCGCTCCGTCGCCTGTCGCCCGAGACGCTCGCCGCCGCCCGCGATCTTCTCGCTGCCCTGGTCGACGCCCTCGGACCGCTGGAGAGCCTCGCCGGGTCCGGCGACGTCGCCGTGCCGACCCTGCTCGCCGCCCATGTCGCGGCGCTCTCGGCGGTCGCCCGCGACGGCACCGGCTCCGATGCCGCCCTCTACGACGGCGACGACGGTGCGGCGCTCGCTTCGGCGCTCGCCGAGCTCGGCCGCGCCGCGGCGAGCGAAGGCGGCGACCTCGCCTTTCCCGCCTCCGCGTGGCCCGGCTTCTTCGACGCGCTCCTCGGCGACGCGCCGGTACGCCGGCCGACTGCGCCGGATGCCCGCATCTTCGTCTTCGGCCCGCTCGAGGCGCGCCTCCTCTCCTTCGATCTGGTGGTGCTCGCCGGTCTCGACGAAGGCGTGTGGCCGATCACCACCCGCACCGATCCCTGGCTGTCGCGGCCGATGCGCCGCGACATGGCGCTCGAAGCACCCGAGCGCCGCATCGGCCTCTCCGCCCACGACTATGCGCAAGGTGCCGCCGCCCGCCGGGTGGTACTCGCCCGTTCCGCCCGCGCCGGCGGCGCCCCGACCGTTCCCTCGCGCTGGCTGCAACGCCTGACCACCCTGACCGGTGCCGAGGGCCACCGCCGCCTGACCGGCGAGGCCGAACGCTTTCTCGGCTGGGCCCGCGCCCTCGATGCCGCATCGGCGCCGCCGCGCACCATCCGCCGGCCGGAGCCGAAGCCGCCGGTCGAATGGCGGCCGAACAAGCTGTCGGTCACCGAGATCGAGACCTGGATCCGCGACCCCTACGCCCTCTACGCCCGCCATGTGCTCGGCCTCGACCCGCTCGATCCGCTCGGCGGCGAGATCGGCGCGGCCGAGCGCGGCACCTTCGTCCACGAGGTCCTGGCGCAGTTCGTCGAGACCTGGGACGGCACCGCGAGCGAGGCCGAAGCGGCGCGGCTCGCCGCCATCGCCGAGACCTGCCTCGAAAAATACGACGCCTTCCCTGAGATCGTCGCACTGTGGCGACCGCGGCTCGCGGCGATCGCCCGCTGGTGGCTCGCGGCGGATGCGGCGCGCAGCCCGCTCGTCGGCGAACGCCGCACCGAGGTCGGCGGCCGCTGGGAGATCCTGGTCGACGGCGTCCCCTTCACCCTGACCGGCTATGCCGATCGCCTCGACCTGATGGCCGACGGCTCGCTCGCCGTGCTCGACTACAAGACCGGCCGTCCGCCGAGCGAGAAGGAGGTGCAGAGCCTCCTCGCCCCGCAGTTGCCGCTGGAGGCGGCGATGGCCCGCGCCGGCGCCTTCGGGGCCGACTACGCCGATAGGCCGATCGGCGAACTCGCCTATCTGCATCTGAAGGGCGGCGAGGCCGGCGGCATTTGGGAACGGCGCGGCGTCACCGCCGACGGATCCGATCCGGACGCCCTCGCCGACGCGGCGCGCGACGGCCTGATCGAACTGGTGCGGACCTTCCGCGACCCCGCCACCGGCTGGATCTCGCGTCGCCACGTCCGCTTCGAGAAGGACCGCTCCGGCCCCTACGACCACCTCGCCCGCGTCGCCGAATGGGCCGCCGGCGAGATGCCGGAAGGGGGTGAGCCATGAGCGCCGGCTTCACCGTTCCGCAGAAGACCACCGACGATCAGCGCCGCGCCGCCGCCCCGCGCACCTCCGCCTGGGTGTCGGCCAACGCCGGCTCCGGCAAGACCTACGTCCTCGCCCGCCGCGTCGTCCGCCTGCTGCTCGCCGGCAATCCCGCCTCGCGCATCCTCTGCCTCACCTTCACCAAGGCGGCCGCCGCCACCATGGCGAACCGCGTCTACAAGATCCTCGGCGATTGGGCGGTGCTCGACGACGCCACTCTCGCTGCCGAGATCGACAAGCTGGAGGGCGAAGCGCCACGGCCGGAGCGGCTGGCGGCGGCCCGCCGGCTCTTTGCCGCGGCGATCGAGACCCCCGGCGGCCTCAAGATCCAGACCATCCACGGCTTCTGCGAACGCATCCTCCAGCAGTTCCCGCTGGAGGCCGATCTCGGCGGCGCCTTCGACATCCTCGATGCCACGGCCGAAGCCGATCTGATCGCCGCCGCCCGCGACGCCGTCCTGGTGCGGGCGAGCACGGACGACGACACGCCGCTCGGCCGCGCCCTGGCCGAGCTTCTCGCCGAGACCGGCGAGGCGGTGGTGCTCGACGCGCTGGCGAGCGTCATCGGCGTTCGCGACCTGTGGCGGCAGTGGCTGCGCGACACCGGCATGCCCGACGACGCCTTCACCCAATTGGCCGGCGTCCTCGCCATCGATCCGGCCCTGACCGCGGCCGACTTCGACGCCGAATGCCTCGCCTCGCCCGAGATCCCGGAGGCCTACGCGTCGCGTCTCGCCGCCGCTTGGGGGGCGGGCGGCAAGCGCGACGGCGACCAGGCCGACCGCCTCGCCCGCGCCCGCGACGCCGCCCTGCCGCTCGCCGTCCGGGCCGAGGCGTGGGCGTCGATCTTCCTGACCAAAGCGGGCGAGGCGAAGGCCGACACCTCGATCGCCTCCAAGGCCGCCGCCACCGTCGTCCCCGACGTCTTCGACCGCGCCCGCGCCGAAGCCGAGCGGCTGAAGGACATCGCCGACCGGCGAGCCCGGCTCGCGACCCTACGCGCCACCGGCGCCCTGCTGACCCTCGCCGATGCGGTGATCGGCGAATACGAGCTGCGCAAGCGCCGCCGCGACGCCCTCGACTTCGACGACCTCGTCGGTCGCACCGCCGATCTCCTGTCGCGCTCCGACGCCGCCCAATGGGTCCAGTACAAGCTCGACAAGGGCATCGACCACGTCCTCGTCGACGAGGCACAGGACACCAGCCCGCGTCAGTGGCGCATCGTCCGCAGCCTGACCGAAGAATTCTTCGCCGGCGAAGGAGCGCGCACCAAACATCGCACCATCTTCGCCGTCGGCGACGAGAAACAGTCGATCTATTCCTTCCAGGGCGCCGCCCCGCACGCCTTCTCCGAGACCCGCCGCGACTTCGCCCGCAAGGTCGCCGAGGCCGACGGCGCCTTCGCCGACGTCAAGCTCGACCTGTCGTTCCGTTCCACCGCCGACGTCCTCGCCGCCGTCGACCGGGTCTTCGCCGGCGAGGACCTGCGAGGTCGCCTGCTCGCCGATCCGGCCGACTACGTGAACCACGCCGCCGCCCGCGCCGGCGCGCCCGGTCTCGTCGAGATCTGGCCGATGATCGTCGCCGAGAAGGCCGAAGCCCCCGCCGACTGGCTGGCGCCGATCGATCGCAGCCGCCACGATCACCCCTGGGAGAAGCTCGCCCGCGGCATCGCCGACGAGATCGCCCGGCTGACCCGTCCCGGCTTCGTCCTCGAAGGCACCGGCGCACCGGTCGCCTACCGCGACATCATCGTTCTGGTGCGTAAGCGCGGGCCCTTCGTCGAGGCGATGAACCGGGTGCTGAAGGAGCGGGGCATCCCGGTCGCCGGCCAGGACCGACTGCGCCTCACCGACCACATCGCCATCGCCGATCTCCTCGCCCTCGGCCGCGCCCTGGTGCTGCCCGAGGACGACCTGTCGCTCGCCGCGGTGCTGAAGAGCCCGCTCTTCGACCTCGACGACGACGACCTGATCGACCTCGCCCGCGCCGATCGCCGTCCGTCCGAGAGCCTCTCCGAAGTGCTTTGCCGCCGCGGTCCCGGCCATCCGCGCTTCGCCGAACCGCTCGCCCGGCTCGAGCGCTGGCGCGATCTCGCCGGCCGCGTCCCGCCCTTCGAGCTGTTCATGGGCGTCCTCGCCGCCGACGGCGGCCGACGCCGCTTCCTCGCCCGCCTCGGTTCGGAGGCCGACGACGTGCTCGACGAGTTCATGGCGCTGGCGCTCGCCGCCGATCGCGGCCCGCCGGTGAGCCTCGGCCGCTTCCTCGAGGAGGTCGCGACCGCCGCCCCCGAGATCAAGCGCGAACTCGACGAGAGCCGTGACGAGATCCGGGTGATGACGGTGCACGGCGCCAAGGGCCTCGAAGCGCCGGTGGTCTTCCTGGTCGACGGCGGCGCCGCGCCGGTCCATTCGTCCCACGATCCCGATCTGGTGACCTTGGCCGTGCCCGGCGCCCCGCCCGGCGCCGCGCCGGCGCTGGTGTGGAACCGCAAGCCGACGCCGCGCCGGGTGATCGAGGAACGTGATCGGCTGCGCGAAGAGGCGCTCGGCGAATACCATCGCCTGCTCTACGTGGCGCTGACCCGCGCCGGCGACCGGCTCTACCTCTGCGGTCTCGCGCCCGCCTCCGGACCGGCGCCCGGCTGCTGGTACGAGGTGGTGCGCACCGCGCTCGCCGCCGACGCCGAGGTCGTCTCCACCGCCGAAGGCGAACCGATCCTGCGTTGGCGGGCGACGCCGGCGTCCGCGGCGATTCGCGATACTGCGGCTCCCGTGCCGGAACCTGCCGGAGCCGCCCCCCCGGTCGCCCTCGGCCTGCCGAGCTGGATCGCCGCGCCGCCGCCCTCCGTCGCGCCGCCGCGTCGGATCACCCCGTCCGCCGCCCTCGCCGAGCGCGACCGAGCCGGTCCGCTGCCGGAGATCGACCCGCGCGATCGCCTCGCCGCGGCGAGCGGCGACCGGGAACGCCGCCGCGGTATCCTCGTCCATCGCCTGCTCGAGCGTTTGCCGGCTCGCCCGCCCGCCGATCGCGCCGCCGCCGCCCGCCGCTTCCTCGACGCCCGCGCCGCCGATCTGACGCCGACCGAGCGCGACGAGATCGCGCGCGAGGTGCTCGCCGTCCTCGCCGAATCGGAGTTCGCCGCGATCTTCGGAGAGGAAGCGCGTGCCGAGGTGCCGATCGTCGGCCGTCTCGTCGATCGACGCGGCGAGGTCGTCGAGGTGTCCGGCCGCATCGACCGGCTGGTGGTCGGCGAGCGCGAGGTCCGGGTGATCGACTTCAAATCGGACCGCCATCCCGCCGGCAGCGCGGTTCCCGAGAGTTACGTCGGCCAGATGGCGCTCTATCGCCGGCTGTTGCAGCCGATGTTCCCGGATCGCGCCATCCGCGCCTTCCTGTTGTGGACGACCGGGCCGGCGCTCGACGAGATCTCGACCGAGGCCCTCGATGCCGCCGATCGGCCACTCGCGGCGACGTGATCCTGTGGGGTGATGTCGCACCGACCACCGCATCTTGACGCTGAGATGTCGCGTTCCTAGTTTGGACTGCGAAGAACGACGCCCTCTCCCACGGCGTCGACCGATGAGGTTTATTTGAGATGGCGACGCAGAAAGTCACCGATGCCACCTTCGATGCCGACGTTCTCGGGTCCGCCGAGCCGGTCGTCGTCGACTTCTGGGCCGAATGGTGCGGCCCCTGCCGCATGATCGCCCCGGCGCTCGAGGAGATCTCCAACGAGATGGCCGGCCGGGTGAAGGTGGTGAAGCTCAACATCGACGAGAATCCCCGCGCCGCCATGCGTTTCGGCGTGCGCTCGATCCCCACCCTGATCGTCTTCTCCGGCGGCAAGCCGGCGGCGATGCAGGTCGGCGCTGCCCCCAAGGGCCGCCTGGTCGACTGGATCAACGGCGCCATCGCCTGATCGGCGAGGCTTCGCCTGTCCCCTTCGCGACGCCCGGCTTCGCCCGATGCCGGGCGTCGTGCCGTTCGCGGGGGGGTAGCCGCGATTCGCACTTGAAATGCGCGCGCCGAACCCTCAAATCCGCGGTGCGACGGTTCGAGGCCGACCCACGGGTGGTTCGCCTCGCCGCCGATGAGCCGCAGAGAAGTCGTTTGCCGAGGACGTCCATGACCGACGAGACCGCGATCACCCCCGAGACCGAGGCCGTAGTCGAACCCGCGGCGGACGCGCCCGATCCGATCGAGACGCTCCGGGCCGAAGCCGCCGATCTCAAGGATCGCCTGCTGCGCACCCTGGCCGAGATGGAGAATCTGCGCCGCCGCACCGAGAAGGAAGTGAAGGACGCCCGCGACTACGCCGTCTCCGGCTTCGCCCGCGATCTCCTTTCGGTGGCCGACAACTTCGATCGGGCGCTGGCCGCGGTGCCGGCCGAGCTGCGCGAGAGCGGCGTCGCCGGCGCCTCGGCCCTCATCGAGGGTGTCGATCTGACCGGCCGCGAACTCCTCAAGACCATGGAGAAGCACGGCGTGCGCAAGCTCTCGCCGCAGGGCGAGCGCTTCGACCCCAATCTCCATCAGGCGATGTTCGAGATCCCCAACCCGGAGGTGCCCGCCGGCACCGTGTTGCAGGTGCTCCAGGACGGCTTCGCCATCGGCGGCCGTGTCCTGCGCCCCGCCCTGGTCGGCGTCTCCAAGGGCGGCCCCAAGGTCGCCGCCGAGGCCCCCGCCGAACCGGGCGCCAGCGTCGACAAGACGGTGTGACGCTCGGTCGAGCGAGATTCATGGAGGCCGCCCACGGGCGGCCTTCGTCGTTTCCGGGGAAGCTTCAGGCGCGGCCGTCGGCGTCCGCGAGCACGTTCCTCCCGTGCGGCCCCGGCTCGAGTCCGAGATGGCCGGCGAAACTCGCGCCGACATCGGCGAAGCCGAGCCGGCCGAGATCGCGCGCCACGATGCCCGGCCCGAAGGCCAGCACCGGCACGTGTTCACGGGTGTGATCGGTGCCGCGCCAGGCCGGATCGCAGCCGTGGTCGGCGGTGGCGGCGACGAGGTCCCCGGGCCGGAGCCGGGCCTCGATTTCAGGAAGCCGCGCGTCGAAGGCCTCGAGCGCCGCGGCATAGCCGGCGACGTCGCGGCGGTGGCCGTATTCCATGTCGAAATCGACGAGATTGGTGAGGATCAGGGCCCCGTCGGGTGCGCTGTCGAGCGCGGCGAGGGTGGCGTCGACGAGCGCCATGTTGCCGGCCGCCTTGACCTTCCGCGTCACGCCCATGCCGGCGAAGATGTCGGAGATCTTGCCGATCGCCACCACCTCGCGGCCCGCGGCCTTCGCCCGGTCGAGCAGCGTCGGCGCCGGCGGCGGCACGGCGTAGTCGCGCCGGTTGGCGGTGCGCTTGAAGTCGGCCGGCGACGAGCCGACGAAGGGGCGGGCGATCACCCGGCCGATGCCGAGCGGATCGACGAGGCGGCGGGCGATCTCGCAGGTCGCGAGCAGCCGGTCGAGCCCGAACGTCTCCTCGTGCGCCGCGATCTGGAAGACCGAATCGGCCGAGGTGTAACAGATCGGCTTTCCCGTCCGCATGTGCTCGATGCCGAGACGGGCGATGATCTCGGTGCCCGAGGCGTGTTCGTCGCCGAGGATGCCGGGAAGCTTCGCCTCGCGCACCAGATCCGCGACGAGATCGGGCGGGAAACACGGGTGGGTATTCGGGAAGTAACCCCAGTCGAAGGTGACCGGCACCCCCATCAGCTCCCAGTGACCCGACGGTGTGTCCTTGCCGCGCGAGGTCTCCACCGCGAAACCGTGCGCCCCGGTGATGGTCGGCGGCGCGACCATCGGCAGGGATTTCCCCGTCGAGGCCCGATGCGCCGCCAGGAGCCCGAGACGCGCGAGGTGCGGCAGCAGGAGCGGCCCGGTGCGCAGCCCCGCCCGGTCGCCCCGCCCGGCGGCGCAGGCCTCGGCGATGTGGCCGAAGGTGTCCGATCCGACATCGCCGAAGCGATCGGCGTCGGCGGAGGCGCCGATGCCGAAGGAATCGAGGACGAGCAGGATGGCGCGCGCCATGGATGTCCTTTCGCGGTCGCCTCAGGCGACGATACGGGCCGCGACGAGCGGATGGACCTCGGGCACGGTCGCGCCCGTCCGATAGGCGGCACGGACGCGTGCCACCGCCCGCTCCGCCGCCGCTTCGTCGGCGGCATGGACGACGGCGAGTGGCGCGTCGCCGTCGACCTTCGCGCCGAGCCCGGCGAGATCGGTGAAGCCGACCGCGTGATCGATGGCGTCGCTCGCCCGTACCCGCCCGCCGCCGAGTTCGACCACCGCCAGACCGATCGAACGGGTGTCGATCGCCGTCACGACGCCGCCGGCCTCGGCGAAGATCGGCCGGACGATCGGCGCCTTCACCAGATATGTGGGGGCCTTCTCGACGAAGTCCACCGGTCCGCCGAGCGCCGCGACCATGCGGCCGAAGACCTCCGCCGCCCGCCCATCGTCGAGGCCGGCGACGAGCCGCGCCCGCGCCTCGTCGAGCGAGGCGGCGAGCCCGCCGAGGATCAGCATCTCGGCGCCGAGCTCCACGGTGATCGCCTCGACCCGCGGATCGCGCCGCCGGCGCGTCAGGAAATCGACCGCATGGGCGACCTCGACCGCGTTGCCGGCGGCCGGCGCCAGCGGCTCGTTCATGTCGGTGACGAGTGCCCGGGTCGGTAACCCCGCCCCGTTCGCCACCGAGGCGAGGCTCTCCGCCAGCGCCTTGGCCTCGGCGAGCGTGCCCATGAAGGCGCCGGTGCCCCATTTGACGTCGAGGACGAGCCCGTCGAGCCCGGCGGCGAGCTTCTTCGACAGAATCGAGGCGGTGATCAGGTCGAGGCTCTCGACCGTGCCGGTGACGTCGCGGATGGCGTAGAAGCGCTTGTCGGCCGGGGCGAGGTCCGGCGTCTGGCCGATGACGGCGCAGCCGACCTCGCGGACCACCCGGCGGAAGAGATCGACGTCCGGCTGGGTGCGGTAGCCGGGGATGGCGTCGAACTTGTCGAGCGTCCCGCCGGTGTGGCCGAGGCCGCGTCCCGAGATCATCGGCACGTAGCCACCGCAGGCCGCTACCATCGGCGCCAGCATCAGTGAGATGTCGTCGCCGACACCGCCGGAGGAGTGCTTGTCGAGCGCCGGGCCCGGGAGGTCCCAGGCCAGCACCGTTCCCGAATCGCGCATCGCCCGGGTCAGCGCCACCCGCTCCGAAAGCTCCATGCGGCGGAAGAACACCGCCATGGCGAAGGCCGCGATCTGGCCCTCGGTCACCGACCCGTCGGTGAGCCCCTTCACCAGGAAGGCGATCTCCTCGTCCGAGACACGCCCTCCGTCGCGCTTCTTGCGGATGATCTCCTGCGGCAGCATGGGAAAGCCCTCAGTAGCCGGTCGACGTGGCGGCGGAGCCGCCGCCGAGCGCGGCGAGCACGTCGCCGAGGAGGCCGGACGCGCCGAAGCGGAAGGTTCCGGGCGAAATCCAGCCCGGCCCCATGATGCGGTCGGCGAGATCGAGATAGACGGCGGCCTCGGCCACCGTGCGGATGCCGCCGGCCGCTTTGAACCCGGCCGGACGTCCCGAGGCATGGATCGCCTCGATGAGGATCTCGGCGGCTCGCGGCGTCGCATTGACCGCGACCTTGCCGGTCGAGGTCTTGACGAAGTCGGCGCCGGCCGCGAGCGCCAGATCGGCGGCGGCGCGGATCTTTTCGGGGTCGCCGATCTCGCCGGTCTCGAGGATCACCTTGAGCGCCGCGCGGCCCTCGCAGATCCGCTTCACCCGGACGATCTGGCTCTCCGCGAAACCCGGGCGCCCGACGAGGAAGGTGCGATAGGGCATGACCAGATCGATCTCGTCGGCCCCGTCGGCGATCGCCTGCGCCGTCTCCGTCTCCGCCGCGCCCGTGTCCTCGCCGCCGGCGGGGAAGTTCACCACCGTGGCGATCTTCACACCCGTGCCGGCGAGTGCCTCCTTGGCCACGGCGACGAAGCGCGGCCACAGGCACACCGCCGCGACCGATCCGTGCGGCGTCACCGCGCGGGCGCAGAGGTCGCGGGCGCCGTCTTCGGTGGCGGCGTCGCCGAGGTCGGTGAGGTCGATCAGCGGCAGGGCGCGGGCGGCGACCGCCTTCGCATCGAACGTCGTCATGAGGTCTCGCTCCGGTCGGGCGGCAGGGCGGCGATGAAGGCGGCGACGAGCGCGCGGAAGCGCTCGGCCCCCTTGGCGGCCTCCCGTTTGGTCTCGTCGTGGCTCAGCGCCGCGCCGGTCATGCCGGCGCCGAGGTTGGTGATCATCGAAATCGCGGCGACGGCGAGCCCGGCGTGGCGGGCGAGGATCACCTCCGGCACCGTCGACATGCCGACGGCGTCGGCGCCGAGCGCCCGCGCCATGCGGATCTCCGCCGGCGTCTCGAAGGACGGTCCGGAGAACCACATGTAGACGCCCTCCGCGAGATCGACGCCGGCCGAGCCCGCCGCGCCGCGGGCGATGGCGAGGAGGGCGGGGGCGTAGGCGTCGACCATCGACACGAAGCGGCTGTCGTCCTGAACGCCGATCAGCGGATTGGTCCCGGACCAGGCAATGTGATCGGTGATCAGCATCGGCCGCCCCGGTCCGACCTCGGGCCGCAGGCTCCCGGCCGCGTTGGTCAGGAGGATCCGCTCGACCCCGAGCGCCGCCAGTGTGGCGATCGGCACCGCCATCTCGCGCGGATTGCCGTGCTCGTAGTAGTGCGCCCGCCCCGAGAGCACCGCCACCTCGTGACCGGCGAAGCCGCCGATCACCAGTTCGCCGGCGTGGCCGGAGACGCCGGAGCGCGGGAAGCCGGGCAGATCGAGATAGGAGAGCCGCGCCGCCCCCTCGACCTCGTCGGCGAGCGAGCCGAGCCCGGAGCCGAGGACGATCGCCGTCTTCGGTCGGCATCCCGGCGCCCAGTCGCGGACGAGACCGGCGAGTTGGAAGGCGTCCATCGTCGGATCCTCTCGCCTCTCAGAGATGGCCGGGGCCGAAGGACAGCGGCAGCAGCTCCGCCGCCGTCAGGCTCGTCACCGCGCCGCCGTCGTCGCGCAGATGCACCGTCGTCGCGTCGACGGCGAATTCGCGGATCTTCTGCCGGCAGCCGCCGCAGGGCGGACAGAGGACGGGCTCGCCCTCCGCCGGCCCACCGACGATGGCGACCGCCAGGATCTCGCGCCCACCGGCGGCGACCATCGCGGCGATGGCGCCCGCCTCGGCGCACAGGCCTTCGGGCAATGCCGCGTTCTCGACGTTGCAGCCGACGTGGATGCGGCCCTCGCGGTCGAGGACCGCGGCGCCGACGAAGAAGCCGGAATAGGGTGCGTGGGCTCTCACCCGCACGTCGGCGGCGGCTTCGAACAGGCGGTCGAGCGGCAGGTTGGTGGACATGGGCCCCTCCTCAGCGATCCTTGGTGTAGGGGATGCCCGAGGCCTTCGGCGGGATCGAACGGCCGATGAAGCCGGCGAGCAGCACCACCGTCAGCGCATAGGGCAGCGCCTGGAACACCTGTACCGGTACGGTGCCGACGCCCGGCAGCGGCGTTCCCTGCAGGCGGATGGCGACGGCGTCGAGCATGCCGAAGAGCAGGCAGGCGCCGAGCGCGTTGAGCGGCTTCCACTTGGCGAAGACCAGGGCGGCGAGCGCGATGAAGCCCTTGCCGGCGGTCATGTCGCGCACGAAGCCGGCCGACTGGGCGACGGCGAGATAGGTGCCGGCGAAGCCGGTCAGGACGCCGCAGACGATCACCGCCCGATAGCGCAGGGCGGCGACCGAGACGCCCGCGGTGTCGACCGCATGCGGATTGTCGCCGACGGCGCGCAGCCTGAGCCCGAACCGGGTGCGCCACAGCACCCACCAGGTGATCGGCACGGCGAGGAAGGCGCACCACGTCAGCACGTTGTGCCCGGAGATCGCATCGCCCCAGATACGGCCGAGCGCCGAATTCGGATCGAGCCCGAGCGTGCCGAGATCGAGGCCGAGGAAGCGTTCCGGGTTGGCGAGCTGCGGCGTGCGTCCGCCCTGGCCGTACCACACCTGCCCGAGCAGCACCGTCAGCCCCGCCGCCAGGAAGTTGATGGCGACGCCGGAGACGATCTGGTTGCCGCGCTGGGTGATGGCGGCGAAGCCGTGGACGAGGGCCAGCGCCACCGAGACGACGATCCCGGCGAGAAGCCCCGCCCAGGGCGAATGGAAGGCCGCGGCGCCGGCGCCGGAGGCGAAGGCGGCGGCGAGCATCTTGCCCTCGAGGCCGATGTCGACGACGCCGGAGCGTTCCGACCACAGTCCGGCGAGGCAGGCGAAGAGCAGCGGCACCGACAGGCGGATACCGGAGCCGGCGACCGGGGCGAGGAGATCGACGATCGAGGCGAGGTCGCTCATGCCCGCCCTCCCGCGGTCTCGGCGCGGGCGAAGAGGCGCCCCAATGCCGGTCTGAACATGTGTTCGAGCGCCCCGGCGAAGAGGATCACCAGCGCCTGGATGACGACGATCATGTCGCGGCTGATCGACGGCTTCTCGAAGGCGAGTTCGGCGCCGCCCTGGTAGAGGATGCCGAAGAGGAGCGCCGAGAGCACCACGCCGAAGGGGTGCGACCGGCCCATCAGCGCCACCGCGATGCCGACGAAGCCGGCGCCGGCGACGAATTCGAGCAGCAGCCGGTGCTGCACCCCCATCACCTCGTTGACCGCCATCAGGCCCGAGAGCCCGCCGGAGATCAGCATCGCGGCGATGACGATGTTGCCGGGATCGATGCCGGCATAGACGGCGGCGGTCGGGTTCTGTCCGACGGTGCGAAGCTCGAACCCGAAGCGGGTGCGCCAGATCAGCAGCCAGACGAAGACGGCGGAAAGCAGTGCGACGAACACCATCGGGTTGACCGGCGACTGGCCGAGATCGATGCCGAGGGGCGTGAGGAAATCGCGCAGGAACGGCAGCCGCGTCGCCTCCTCGAAGGTCTTGGTCTCCGGGCTCATCGATCCCGGCTGACCCAGCACCTCGACCAGCAGCCACACCATCAGGGTGGCGGCGAGGTAGTTGAACATGATCGTGGTGATGACGATGTGGCTGCCGCGCCGCGCTTGCAGCCACGCCGGAACGAAGGCCCAGGCCGCACCGAACAGCGCCGAGGCGGCGAGCGCGAAGGGCAGCACCAGCCACCACGGCGCCCCGTCGAAGGTCAGGCAGAGCAGCGCCACGCCGAGCCCGCCGAGCGTCGCCTGCCCCTCCGAGCCGATGTTGAACAGTCCGGCATGGAAGGCGACCGCCACCGACAGTCCGGTGAAGACGAATCCGGTGGTGTAGTAGAGGGTGAAGCCGACCCCCTCCGGATAGCCGAGCGCCCCGTGCAGCATGATCGCCACGGCCTGGAGCGGGTTCTCGCCGATGGCGAGCACGACGAGACCGGCGACCAGGAAAGCGACCGCGAGGTTGAGGAACGGCACCACCACGTAGTCGACGAGGGGCGGAAGGTCGCGATGCGGCGCGCTCATGCTGTCGCTCCCTTCGCCGCCGTTCCCGAGAGGCCGGCCATCATCATGCCGATCTCGGCCTCGGAGGTCTCCGGCCGGCACTCGCCGGTGATCCGCCCCTGGCACATGCACAGGATACGGTCGGAGAGCGAGCGGATCTCGTCGAGTTCGGCCGAGACCAAGAGGATCGCTCGTCCGGCATCGCGCATCTCGATCAGCCGGCGGTGGATCGCCTCGATGGCGCCGATGTCGACGCCGCGGGTCGGCTGGCCGACGATCAACACCTTCGGTTCGCGGTCGATCTCGCGGGCGAGGATGATCTTCTGCTGATTGCCGCCGGAGAACAGAGCGGTCCGCTGCGCCGGTTCCGGCGGGCGGACGTCGAATTCGACGAACTCGGCTTCCGCCGTGGTGCGCAGCGCGCTCGTGTCGAGGAGCAGCCCCTTGGCCCAGCGCGGATCGTCCTGATAGCCGAGCATCAGGTTCTCTTCCGCGGAGAAGGACAGCACCAGCCCCATGCGGTGCCGGTCCTCGGGGATGTGCGCCAGACCGAGATCGCGGATCTCGCTCGGATCGAGCCGGGTGATCTCGATCTCGCCGAGACGGATGGCGCCGGAGGCGGCGTGGCGGATCCCGGCGATCGCCTCGAGCAGTTCCGATTGGCCGTTGCCGGCCACCCCGGCGATGCCGACGATCTCGCCGGCGCGAACCTCGAGCGAGACGTCGTCGACCTGGATCACGCCGCGTTTGTCGCGAAGCGTGAGATGCTCGACCGCCAGCTCGACCGCGCCGGGCACCGACGGTCCCTTCTCCACCTCGAGCAACACCCGCCGGCCGACCATCGCTTGCGCCAGCGACTCGACCGAAGTGTCGGCGGTCGGCCAGGTGGCGACGATCTCGCCCTTGCGCATGACCGACACCTCGTCGGTCACCGCCATGATCTCCTTGAGCTTGTGGGTGATGACGACGACGGTCTTCCCCTCGCCCTGCAGGCGGCGGAGGATGCGGAAGAGGTGCTCCACCTCGGCCGGTGTCAGCACCGCCGTCGGCTCGTCGAGGATCAGGATCTCGGCGCCGCGGTAGAGCGTCTTGAGGATCTCCACCCGCTGCTGCTCGCCCACCGAGAGATCGGCGACGGTGGCGTCCGGATCGACCTCGAGTTCGTAGTCGCTCGCCAGCCGCGCCAACACCGCGCGGGCGCGCTTCTCCGCCGGGCCGAGCGTCGCCGAGCCCTCGGCGCCGAGCAGCACGTTCTCGAGCACCGTCATCGTGTCGACCAGCATGAACTGCTGATGGACCATACCGATCCCGGCGGCGATCGCCTGCGCCGAGGAGCGGATCGCGGTCCTGCGCCCGTTCACCCGGATCTCGCCGCGGTCGGCCTGATAGAAGCCGTAGAGGATCGACATCAGCGTCGATTTGCCGGCCCCGTTCTCACCGACCAGCCCGTGGATCGAACCGGCCCGGATGGTCAGATGGATGTTCCGATTGGCGTGATTGGCGCCGAAGCGCTTGTCGATGCCGACGAACTCGATCGCCGGCGGACGCTCGGCCGCGGGCGGGATCGAAGTCGGGACGGACTGCGGTCGGACGGAACCCTGCATGGGACGGCGGCCATCGGTTCGCAGCACCCGTGGTGCCCGGAGCGCGGGGGAGGGCGGTCCTCGTCCTCCCCGAACGGAGACCGCGGTCGGGCGGCGAGCCGAACCGCGGCGATCGATGCGATCACCCGATCAATAGGGGCAGGTCTTGTCGGCCATGTAGTCGTGGACGACCACCGAGCCGCCGATGATCGCCTTCTCGGCCTTGTCGACCGCAGCCTTCATGTCGGCGCTGATCAGCCCCTTGTTGTGGTCGTCGAGCGCCCAGCCGACGCCGCCCTCCTTGAGGCCGAGCACCTTCACGCCCGCGGTCCACTTGTCGTCCTTGGCGTCCTTGAAGACGTCGTAGATGGCGACGTCGACGCGCTTGGTCATCGAAGTCAGGACCTTGCCCGGATGCAGGTGGTTCTGGTTCGAATCGACGCCGATGCCGAGCTTGCCGGCGTCCGCGGCCGCCTGCAGCACGCCGAGGCCGGTGCCGCCGGCGGCGTGGTAGATCACGTCGGCGCCGCGATCGATCTGCGACTTGGTGAGTTCACCGCCCTTGACCGGGTCGTTCCACGCCGCACCGGTGGTGCCGGTCATGTTCTGGAAGACCTCCGCCTTGGCATCGACCGCCTTGACGCCGCCGACGTAGCCACAGGCGAACTTGCGGATCAGCGGGATGTCCATGCCGCCGACGAAGCCGACCTTGTGGCTCTTCGACGCCATCGCCGCCAGCACGCCGACGAGGTAGGAGCCTTCCTGCTCCTTGAAGACGATCGAGCGGACGTTCGGCAGGTCGACGACCATGTCGACGATGGCGAACTTGAGGTTCGGGAACTCCTTGGCGACCTTCTCCACCGACGAGGCCTGGGTGAAGCCGATGGCGACGATCGGCGAATTGCCGCGGCGGGCGAAGTTGCGCAGCGCCTGCTCGCGCTGGGCGTCGTTCTGGATCTCGAAGTCGCGATAGTCGATGCCGGCGTCCTTCTTGAACTTCTCGGCGCCGGCATAGGCCGCCTCGTTGAACGACTTGTCGAACTTGCCGCCGAGGTCGTAGAGGATCGCCGGCTGGATGTCGGCGGCCATGACCGGCGCCGCGATCACCGCGGCCAGCGCCGCGAGCCCGAATGTCGTCTTGCGCATCGAAGAACCCTCTCGTCGGAAACCGAAAATTCTCGCGCGCAGCCTCCCGCCGCCACGACGGTCGCACGCTCCGGGAGGCGAGATTGGCACGTCGGCTCGCCGCGCGCATCTGGTTTTTCGCATCACGCGGAGCTCTCTACCGGAAGAAAATTTCCGCTCTCGGCTGAGCCGGGAAAGAATCTCGCGGCCCTCTCCGAGCCCTTGCCGCCACGGCATCGCCAAGCTCGAGCAAACACGTTATGCCTCGTCGACGCCCGGCCGGATCGTTTCGAGAGTCGTCTGAGATGCCCGCTTCGCCCGCCTCCTTCGCCTTCGACTTCCCGGTTCTGATCGCCGACATCGGCGGCACCAACGCCCGTTTCGCTCTGGTCGAGGAGGCCGGCGCGCCCTACCGCGACCTCGGCCAGACCCCGACCGACGCCTTTCCCGATCCGATCGCCGCCATCCGCGACATGGTGCTGGCCGGACTGGAGCGCGCGCCGCGCACCGCCATCTTCGCCATCGCCGCGCCGATCGAGGGCGACCGCGTCCCCTTCACCAACTGCCCGTGGGTGTTCGAGCCGAAGCACCTCGTCGCCGAACTCGGCTTCACCGATGTGATCGTCGTCAACGACTTCGAGGCCCAGGGTCTGTCGCTGCCGAGCCTCGGCGAGGCCGACGTGGTCCGCATCGGCGGCGGCCACGAACATCCCGCCGCCACCAAACTGGTGATCGGCCCCGGCACCGGCCTCGGCGTCGGCGTGCTCGTCCATTCGCGCGGCACATGGATCCCGGTTCCGGGGGAGGGCGGTCACGTCACCTTCCCGGCGCGCGGCGCCCGCGAGACGGCGATCCTCGGCCTGTTGGCACAGGACCTCGGGCGGGTCAGCGCCGAACAGGTCCTCCACGGCGCCGGCCTCGTCCGCCTGCATCGGGCGATCCGCATGCTCGACGGCAGCCCGGTCGTGGCGATCGATCCGGCCGGCGTGACAGCGGCGGCGCTCGCCGGCGAACCGACGGCGGTCGAGGTGATGGAGATCTGGGCCGAGGTCCTCGGCCGGGTGGCCGGCGACATGGCGCTCGTCTGCCTGCCGCACGGCGGCGTCCACATCGCCGGCGGCATCCCGCCGCGCGTCCTGCCCTTCCTCGCCGACGGCCGCTTCCGCGCCGCCTTCGAGGACAAGGATCCCCACCAGGGCACCATGGCCGGGCTGTCGACGCGGGTGATCGTCCACCCCGTCCCCGCCTTCCTCGGCCTCGCCGCCTTCGCCGGCCGGCCCGACCTCTACGCCGTCGAACTCGACGGACGGCGCTGGCGGGCGTGAGCGCGGAAGCGCGGTTTCACGTCCCGCGCGGCTTCGCTCGTGTCGTCGGCGCGGCGGCCGCCGGATCGTCGGGCCAGACGTGGCGCGGATAGCGCCCCTTCATCTCCACCTTCACCTCGCGCCACGTGCCGCGCCAGAATCCCGGCAGATCGCGCGTCACCTGGATCGGCCGATGCGCCGGCGACAGCAGCTCGACGGTCAGCGGCACCCGGCCCTCGCAGATCGCCGGCTGGCGGTCGAGGCCGAAGAGCTCCTGCACCCGGATGGCGATCGCCGGGCCGTTCTCGGCCTCGTAGTCGATCGGAACGTTCGAGCCGGTCGGCGCGGTGAAATGGGTCGGCGCCTCGGCATCGAGGATCCGCTTCGCCTCCCAGTCGAGGAGACCGAAGATACCGTCGGCGACGTCGCTCTCGCGGATGTCGGCCGGCGACGTCCGCCCCACGACCTGCGGCGCCAGCCACGTTTGGAGCCCGTCGAGAAGCGCTTCGTCGGAGAGGTCGGGAAGGCCGGCGAAGCCGGCGCGGCGGACCCAGCCGACGCGGTGGCGCAGCCGTTCCGCCGCCTTGCTCCACGGCAGCGAGGCGAGGCCCTTGGCCCTCACCGCCCCCATCAGGGCGCGGGCGACGAGGTCGGCGTCCGGCCGCTCGATCGGCTTTTCGGCGAGCACCACCCGCCCGAAACGGCGGATCCGTCGCGCCTTCACCCGTCCCGCCGCCTCGTCGAAGCCGACCTCGTCGGTCTCGGCCACGTGGGCCGCGAAATCGGACTCGATGTCGGCGGCAGTCAGTGCCGCGGCGAGCAGGATGCGCGCCTCGCGCGCCGCCCCCTGCATCTCGGCGATGGCGAGGAAGGGCTCGCGGGCCAGCGCCTCGTGCGGTTCCAGCTTCCCACCACGTCCACCGGCGGTGCGGAAGGCGCCCGGCGCGCCGCGCGCCTGGGCGACCCGGTCGGGATAGGCGAGCGCCAGGATGCGGCCGCAGTCGGCGAGACCGTTCTCGAAGTCGTCCGCCGTCGCGCGTCCGGTGAGCGAGGCCCAGCGTGCCGCCATGCGCCGCGCTTCCTCCGCCCGTGTGCCCCGATCCGAGCGGAAACGCCTCACCCGTTCCTCGAGGTCGACACTCGTCCCGCCGAGCCCGCGCTCCGAGACGATCGCCGCGATCTCCGCCGCGAGCTTGCCGCCGCCACCGACCGCGGCCCGGTGCACCATGTGGGCGAGGCGCGGATGGAGCGGCAGGCGGCGCAGCGCCCGTCCCTCCTCGGTCAACCGGCCTTCGCGGTCGAGCGCGTCGAGGTCCTTCAGGAGCGCCACCGCCTCGTCCCACGCCGGTTTCGGCGGCGGGTCGAGGAAGGCGAGGGTGGCGGGGTCGCTCACCCCCCATTCGGCGAGATCGAGCGCCACCGAGGCGAGGTCCGCCTCGAGGATCTCCGGCCGGTCGAAGGCCGCCAGCGCCGCTGTCTGCGGCTCGGCCCACAGCCGCCAACACACCCCCGGCTCGGTACGGCCGGCGCGACCGCGGCGCTGATCGGCCGAGGCCCGCGACACTCGTACCGTCTCGAGCCGCGTCAGCCCGGTATCGGGCTCGTAGCGCGGCACCCGGGCGAGACCGGCGTCGACGACGATGCGCACCCCTTCGATGGTCAGCGAGGTCTCGGCGATCGACGTGGTGAGCACCACCTTGCGCCGCCCCGCCTCGGCCGGGCGGATGGCGCGGTCCTGCTCGGCCGGCGTCAGCGCCCCGTAGAGCGGCGCGACGTCGACGCTCGCGCCGACCCACCCGTCGAGCCCCTCGGCGACGCGGCGGATCTCCGCCTGCCCCGGCAGGAACACCAGGACCGAGCCGGGATCGGTGTCGAGGGCGCGCAACACGGCGGTGGTCACCTCGGCCTCCAGCCGCACCTCGGGTCGGCGCGGCGCGTGGCGGGTCTCGACCGGAAAGGCGCGGCCCTCCGAGGTGACCAGCGCCGCCTCGCCGAGCAGGTCCTTCACCCGCGCCCCGTCGAGCGTCGCCGACATGACGAGGATGCGCAGATCCGGTCGCAGCGCCCCCTGGGCGTCGAGGGCGAGCGCCAGACCGAGGTCGCCGTCGAGGTTCCTCTCGTGGAACTCGTCGAAGATCACCGCGGCGACGCCGGTCAGTTCGGGGTCGTCGAGGATCATCCGGGTGAAGACGCCCTCGGTGACCACCTCGATGCGCGTCGCCTTCGTCACCCGGCTGTCCATGCGGACGCGGTGACCGACGGTGGCGCCGACCTCTTCTCGAAGCGTCTTCGCCATGCGCGCGGCAGACGCGCGGGCGGCGAGCCGTCGCGGCTCCAGCATGACGATGCGCCCGTCGCCGCGCCACGGCGCCGAAAGAAGCGCGAGCGGCACCCGCGTCGTCTTGCCCGCGCCGGGCGGGGCGACGAGCACCGCGTTCGGGCGTGCCTCGAGTGCGGCGAGAAGATCGGGCAGGGCCGCTTCGATCGGCAGGTCGGAGGGCGGAACGAGGATCATGGCGGCGTTGGTAGCCTGCGCCGCCGTCGCCCGCCAGAGGCAGCCGAGACGGTGCTCGGAAAAAGAAGCCCGGGAAGTGGCGAAGCCACTTCCCGGGCTAGAGAATACCGGTAAAAGGTGCACTGAAATGAAGAGACCCTCGCGGATCTCGCCGGGACTGCACCACGGCCCGGAAAGATTAGCATCCCACGAACTGCTTAGAGGCCGTTTTGAAATTCGCGCCCGGCGATTCCCGTCGGCGTCCGAATGTG